>VFKO01000065.1 GCA_009885515.1 Rhodobiaceae bacterium
TACACTTAAAGGCATTGTACAGCACATGACTTACGCCGCACCCGTAAAGCAAATCCGGTTTGCGCTCGACTCCATCGCCGATTTACCCAGTCTTTATGGCAATTCTGCGTTTCCCGATCTGAGTGCCGATGTTGTCGATGCTGTGCTCGAGGAATCTGGCCGGTTTGCGGGCGAGGTTTTGGCCCCACTCAACCGGACGGGCGATCAGGATGGGGCCAGGCTTGAAGATGGCAAGGTCACGCTGCCCCGCGGTTTTGCCGATGCGTATCAGGCCTTCGTTGCGGCTGGATGGAACGGGATCACGGGGAGCGGCGAATTTGGCGGGCAAGGGCTGCCGCATGTGGTGGGGCTTGCGGTGCAAGAGCTTTGGCAGTCGGCCAACATGGCTTTTGGACTTTGCCCCATTCTCAGCCAAGGGGCGATTGAAGCCCTGACGGCTCACGGTACGGCGGAGCAAAAACGGCTTTATCTGCCAACGCTCATTTCAGGTGAGTGGACGGGCACGATGAATTTGACCGAGCCACAGGCGGGATCGGACGTCGGCGCCATCCGGGCAAAGGCGGTCAAGCAGGCTGACGGTTCCTACAAGATTACCGGCACAAAGATTTTCATCACCTGGGGCGAACACGACGCCGCCAGCAATATCATCCATCTGGTTTTGGCGCGGCTCCCCGAGGCGCCGCTTGGGACACGCGGGATTTCGTTGTTCCTGGTGCCGAAGTTTTTGCTGCAAGCAGATGGCAGTTTGGGGCCGCACAATGATTTGCGCTGCGTGGGACTGGAGCACAAACTTGGCGTTCATGGTTCGCCCACCTGTGTGATGTCGTTTGGCGACGGTGGTGGTGCCACTGGTTTTTTGATTGGGCATGAAAACAAGGGCATGCCTGCGATGTTCACGATGATGAACTCGGCGCGGCTGAATGTCGGAGTGCAGGGCGTGGCGATCGCCGAGCGCAGTTTTCAACAGGCGCTGGCGTTTGCGCGCGAGCGGCGGCAGGGCAAACCCTTTGGCCTTCAACACGATTTGTTGGAGATGTCAGCGATCATTTTTCATGCCGACGTCCGGCGTATGCTGTTGACGCAGAAGGCGCTTGTCGAGGCGGGACGCGCGATTTGTTTGTCGAACGCGATGGCCATTGACAAAGCCCGCCATGGCGAAACGCCGACGGTGCGCGCCATGGCCAAAGCGCGCGAGGAGTTGCTGACGCCGATTTCCAAGGCCTGGTGCACGGACATGGGGGTCGAGGCTGCGTCGCTGGGCATTCAGGTTCATGGCGGCATGGGGTTCATCGAGGAAACTGGCGCTGCACAACATTACCGGGATGCCCGCATCACGCCGATTTATGAGGGCACAAACGGTATCCAAGCGATTGACTTGCTCGGGCGAAAGTTGGCGTTAGACGGCGGCAAGGCCGTGCAGAGATTTCTGGACGATGTCCGCGCCACCGCTTCGCTTTGCGAAGGTGGGTCTGCGGCATTGCGGTCAATCGCAAGTGAGCTGGTACGTGCGCACAAGGCCGTGGAGAGCGCCACGGTGTGGTTGCAGACGCAAATGCGGGGCTCACCGGTGCAGGCCCTGCCTGGCGCGACACCTTATCTACGGATGATGGGGCTTCTGGCGGGTGCGCACTATTTGGGGCGCGGAGCATTGGCTGCAGCGCAGAAATTGGATGCGGGTGGCGCCGATGCGCAGTTCCTCAACACCCGGATTTCAGTTGCGCAATTTTTTGCTGAACAGCTGTTGCCGCAAGCCGAGGGTTTGCTGGGGCCGGTCACGCGCGGGGGCGGTGGTCCGTTTGCGCTGCCGGGTGATGACATTGGCGCATGAAGCTGATTTTCGAAACTGACAAAAGTGGAGTGAAACGATGTCGTTGAAAGGACGTGTTGCTTTGGTAACCGGCGCAAGCCGGGGGATTGGGCGGGCGATTGCGCTGGGGTTGGCGGCTGATGGCGCGGACATCGCGGTCAATTACCGGCGCGAGGATGCCGACGCCGAGCGCACGGTGGCCGAGGTCAAGGCGCTCGGGCGGCGGGCAGTGGCCTTCAAGGCTTCTGTAGATGTGATTGAAGAAGATGCCGCGATGATTGAACGCGTGCAGCGTGAACTCGGGGCGATTTCGATTTTGGTCAACAATGCAGGCATTGCCAGTCGCGGCAATACAGTTGCCGATACCGATCCCCTGGAGATGGCGCGCGTTGTTGGTGTGCATGCCTTTGCCCCGTTTTACCTGTCGAAACTGGTTGTGCCGCAAATGCGTGAGCAGAAGCGTGGCGACATTATTATGATTTCCAGCGTGGCGACATTGGGCTTTGCGGCGCGCGGCGCGCCTTACAATATGGGCAAAGCCGCACTTGAGGCGCTGGCCTTCACCTTGGCCAAAGAAGAACGGCCGCATAATATTCGCGTCAATGTCGTGGCGCCACCACTGACCGACACGGATATGGGGCAGCGGCTGGCCAAAGCGCGCGGCGTTGCCAAAATTCACGATTTGGACAGCAAAGCACCCTTTGGGCACGTCTGCGCACCGGAAGATATCGCCAACGTCGTGAGGTATTTGGTGTCAGAGCGCAACTCGTATGTGTCGGGCGAAAAAATCACCGTTCATGGAGCGGCCGACGGCGCGGGCTTCGCGTAATCTTGTGGGCGTGACGTAAAAATTGCGGTGATCAAAGGGGCGTGCCGCGAAAGCGATTCGCGGTGATTCGTTCAAATTGGTGCTGGCAAACGTTATACACAACGCATCTACGACAATTTGTTCGTATACGGATGATCGTCTGGAGTGCTTATTTCATAAGCGTTTTATGATGGCGTGTCTTTCTTGCATCAGTGTGTCCGCCACGATATGTTGCGCTCGTGGAGCAAGTTGCTCAATATGTAGCTGCTTGGAGGACGTGAGGTGCGTTCTTCGATGAAGCGCAGGAGTTAAGGAGAAATGCCAATGGTAGCGAAGAAGAAAGCTAAAAAAGTAACGACCACAAAGGCTGCGGCGAAGCCGAAGGCCGCGACGAAGAAAGCAAAGAAGAAGTAAATTTGAAATACCCCCAGCAGCGCTTGCGGCTGGGAAGAGGACTGGCGCCACGCCCTGATTGAGATTTGATCCGGGCCCGAGTTCGAGCGGCAGCTTCTTGAAAGACTTCTCCGGCGGGAGGTGGATTGGCCAGAGTGATGGTCACCACCTCCGCCGTTTTTCCCGCCGGTAATTTTTCCAGGTTGGGGAGTGGCAATCCCCCGGAATTGCAAAAAATATGACGTAGGCTTGCGGGTGGGCGGCAAGTGTTAACACGTCCCCGAAACTCCCGTTAACGCCGGGCGAGGCGGATTTTTGCGAATTTCCCTTCATACAGCCCGGTGCATTTAACCAAATAACTCATTGAATTTATTAAGCAAAGATGGCGTGCGCCATTAACCCAGCATTTAGGTCGACTGGTCATTCTCGCAATGCAGATTGCCTGAATTCAATAGGAATTCGGCCAATACTTGGGGAGTGAAACGCCGTGGCCGTCCTTGACATCGACACCGTAGAAGATTTTGAAGGCGAGGCCAAAGCGGGCAAGCCGCATGCGCTGTATCAGCTGGGGCTGTGTTATTCGACGGGCCAAGGGGTAGAGATGGATCTGGTCCGGGCACACAAATACTTCAATTTGGCGGCCATGAAGGGTGTGGCGGAAGCCCGCCTGTGGCGCGCCGAACTCGCTCAACAAATGTCGACGAACGATATTGCCGAAGCCCAGCGCCTGGCGCGGCTTTGGCTGCAAGAGACGGCGCACTAACAAAACGAAGAAACTGCGCTCTTTTGTGGCGGGTCCAGGGTTCATTCCCGGGGCCCGCTTTTTTTTGAATTTCGTCTATACTGCCGGAACATGAGCAAAGGACTGGTAAGAACCGTGCAGGACAGCGTTCTCAGCATCGAGCGCCAAGGCGCCATTTCGACTGTGACCATCAATCGGGTGGAAGCCTCCAACTCGATCGACAATGCGCTGCGTGACGCGCTGGCCCGCGCGTTCACGTCGTTGGCCGGGGACAAGGCGTTGCGCGCGGTTGTTTTGACCAGCGCGGGGGAGGATGCGTTCTCGGTGGGAATGGATGTCGCCGAGCTTGCAACCCTCAGCCCGCAAGAGATTGAAATCGTTGGCCGCAATGCGCGCGACGTTTATGACCGGATGACGGCGCTTGAAGTGCCGGTGATCGCGGCGGTCAAGGGCGCGTGCTTGGGAGCGGGATTTGAGCTGGCGCTGCACGCCGATATCCGGCTGGCGCGGGCGGACGCGCGCTTTGGCTTGCCGGGCATAAATGTGGGCATGAGCGCGGGTGGTGGCGCGCTTGGCCGCTTGCAGCGGATCAGCGGGATCGGATCGGCGACGGCGTTGGCGCTGACGGGCGGCGTGGTGACGGCGGAACGCGCTTTTATGCTGGGCCTGGTTTCCAATGTTTCAAGTACGCAAGAGTTTTGGCCGTCGGTCCAGCAGCTGGCCAATCATTTCGCAACGCAGTCGCCTGTTGCCGTAGCGGAGACGAAGCGCTTGTTGAGGATGGCGGCTGAGGGACGCATTCAAGATGCGGCCGATGCCAGCCCCAAGGCGCTGGCGCGGTGTTTTTCAGAAGGTGACGCCCTGATGCGACTGCAGATGCTGATCAGTGGCCGCGATCCGCAAGCCACCGTGCATTAGACTTTGCACCGCTTAGCCGGGTCGCGTCTCTTGGGGCTGTTGAGCAAAGGCGCTGGAATTGATTGCCGCCGCAAAGCTCCAGCCGAATATTGTGCACATCACCAGAAATACCGAAAAGCCCATTCTGGACATGATTTCCCCCACCGTCATTCATGCGGGCGATGATAGGGCTTAAGGATTTAATGAAATTGGAATGTCCGGCAGTGCACGCTTGGTGAAGCTGCCGGTATGACAAATTTTGCATTAGCCGCGATTGCGGCATTTGCGCGAGGAACCCTTACATTTTCTGGAGCTTGAGGCGGTCGATGTCGCCCGGCGCTTTTTCTTGGAGGATGCTTTTTTCTTTGTTGATTTTTTTGATTTTGCAACCGGTTCATCGTCGTCGTAAACGGGCGACGACGACACAATGGAGGCGAATTGCGGTGTTGGCGACGTCCCGGATCGGGCTGGGGCTTCCACTGCGCCTGGACTGGAAGAGAATTGCGCTTCGTTTGAGGCAAAAGCGGTGTGGGCGCCGCGCTTGAGGTCGGCAGCGATGCCAAGCGGCACGTCGCGCCCGGCCAAAATATTGCGATAAACCTGCGTGTTTTCCATGACCCGCTGGACGTAGTTACGGGTTTCGCTGAAGGGAATGCGCTCGATCCAATCGATGATGTCGGCGCTGGTTGAGCGTGGATCGCCGTAGGTTGATATCCACTGATTGATGCGGCCGCCGCCGGCATTGTAAGAGGCGATGGACAACACATACGAGCCTGCAAAATCCTGCAGCAGATCGGAGATATGGGCCATACCAAGCTGCAAGTTCAACGATGGCGTAAAGAGGTCGCCTTTGCCTCCGAACGGTATCGCGTGGCGCCGTGCGGTCATGCTGGCGGTGGCCGGCATCATTTGCATCAAGCCGCGCGCGCCCGCACTTGAGGAGGCCTCGGGATCGAATTCGCTTTCTTGACGCGTCAGGCCCATCACCAAAGCGCTGTCGGGCGGTGTTCCATTGCCTTTGTATACAGGAAGCGAGACGGTTGGATATGCAATGTCGAATACCGGCATGTTCTTTTGGATACCGCGTTTGGCCACGCGCAAGGCAAGGGCCGGCTGATTCAACTGGCGCAGAAAGTTTGTCAGTACCACGAACTGATCGCGGTCGGTGAAAGTGTCGGCCGAGGCTATCGCGAATGTGCGCAGCAAGCCCTCTGCTCCGACATCGGCCAGCGCCTGCATGGCCTGGATGACGCTTTGATCCATCACCGCTTGCTTGGTGGACGACGAGGTGGCTCTTGCATCCGGCAGATCCAGCGTCGATTTCGGATTGATGGTTGCTGCCGCTATCTGGCCGTAGAATGTGCCGGGATACTGTGCGGCGGCACTGTATTGACGCGATGATTCGCTGGTGCGGCCCGCTTTTTCAGCGGCCCGTCCGGCCCAAAAGTGGGCGCGGGCAACACTGATCGGCGCGGTGACTGCATCGCGCAGGCGCATGAAGTGGTCGATGGCAGTGTCGGGCTTGTTCAAATAGCGCAGGGCAATCCAACCGGCCAGAAACTCGGCTTCGGCATAGTTGAGGCCTGCTTCTTTTCGCATGCCGTGTACCGACACGATTTGATAGGCTTGTTGCACGTTACCGGCATCAAGGGCCTCACGCGTTTGATAGTTACGTTCTGTCCACCATTCATCGACGGATGGCGCAGGGCCATCCAGGTTGGAAGCAGCCCGGAGCAGCAGCGGCCGGGCTTCGACATCGCGGTCGCGCTTTCTGAGCCAGCGGGCGCGATCAAACAACAATCCGGAATCGTTACGTAATTCTGAAGACACACGCGCATAGGCGGCATCGGCGTCGCGGGCCGTTTGGCGCAATTTGATGCGCGCGGATATCAAGGCATCGTAGTCGCTGGACAGCCAATTCGTCATGGCGTTGGCTTGACCGTATTCGGCCGCCCACACCAAGCGGGAGGCGCGGTGCTTGTGGTCTTCGGTATTCAGGTGCGCGCTGTACTTTGAAGCAATAAACGACATGCGGTCGGTCGAGAAATTCCCTTCGACCCAGGCGCGGCGAAGCCAGTTCTTGGCGTTGGAGTCCTGGCCTTTGCGCAGATAGGCATCGCCGAGCTTGATCATGCCCTCGCCCGAAACCGGCTCGCGGCCCTGGAACCAGTCGATGACTTCACTGGGCTGCATGGACTCCGCAGGCATGGATTCTTCGGCGCGCGCTTGAAGTGCCCGTTGGTTGGGCCAATCGCGATGGCTGGCATAAAACCGGCTGATGTCGCTGAAGGCACCACCATTGTCCTTGGTGACAAAGGCGCGCCACAGGACAACGTCGCGAGCAGCAGCGTTTGAAATTTGTGACGCCAGTTGACGTGCTGCATCCCATTGTTTGCGGTCGGCAGCGTCGAAGGCGCGTTCAAGCAAAGCCAAATCGGATGAGGACAGAAACTGTGTATGGGCGCGAACCCGGCGCGGCCCATCGTCGTCGTAAATCGGCGCCATGGATTGGGCAAAGGCCGGCACCGCTGCCAACACGGTGAGGGCCACTGCGGCACTCAGCCGCCATTTTTTCTTCGCACTGACTACTGTCACTGGTGTTGTCCTGGAGGTTTACTTGGTCACCGAGGCGTTAATGCAGCATAGCCGGTAGACTGTGACCGGGCCAAGGGTACGACTATCACACGCGCCCAGGAACGATTCGGTTAACTCGCCTTGTATGATCGATGGCCACGTTCTAACTTCCACGCGAAATGGCTCATTACACGGGCAACCCCATGTCCCACGACCTGACACGCTTTCGCGGTTCCATCACGGCTTTGATTACCCCCTTTCGTGAAGGAAGGGTTGATCTCAAATCCTTCGAAGCGTTCCTGGAATGGCAGATTTCTGAGGGAACGAACGGCTTTGTGCCCTGCGGGACGACAGGGGAGAGCCCAAATCTGAACGTGGACGAGTTCTCTGCCGTGGTGGGGAGTGCTGTGAAAGTGGCGCGCGGAAGAGTTCCGGTGATCGCAGGCACGGGTTCCAATTCAACCCAGCACACTATCGAGATGACGCAACTCGCGCAGAAGTTGGGAGCGCAAGCAGCTCTGGTGGTGACACCTTATTACAACAGGCCGAATCAGGAAGGACTCTACCTGCATTACCAAGCGATTGCGGAGGCCGTGCGTTTACCGATCATTATCTACAATATTCCAGGCCGGTCGGCGGTGGACATGTTGCCGGACACGATGGGGCGCTTGGCGAAACTTGCGAACATCGTGGGTGTGAAAGATGCGACGGCCAGCCTGCAGCGGGCAACGCAGCAACGGCTGACTTGTGGTGCGAAGTTTGTGCAGCTGTCGGGTGAAGATGGAACGGCGTTGGGATTTAATGCGCATGGGGGCGTGGGCTGTATTTCTGTGACGGCGAATGTGGCGCCGCGTTTGTGTGCTGAATTTCAAGACGCGTGCTTCAATGGCGACTATGAACGGGCGCGCGAACTGCATGAACGGCTGATGCCGCTTCACGAAGAATTGTTCTGCGAGACCAGTCCTGCACCGGTGAAATACGCGCTGAGTGTGTTGGGACGGTGCGAAGAGAGTTGCCGTCTGCCATTGGCGCCGCTGACTGAATCATCGAAAGCACGCGTGCGGGCGGCGATGACCAAAGTCGGGGTGCTGAACTAGGTCGCTATGGCAGCAAAACACAAGGACGACGCGGTCAAGATCGCGGCGGACAATCGCAAGGCGCGGTTCAACTATTTCATCGATGAAGTATTTGAGGCCGGGATCCAGTTGACGGGGACCGAGGTCAAGTCGCTGCGTGGCGGACATGCGACGATTGCAGAAGCTTATGCGCATTCAAAAGATGGCGAGATCTTTTTGGTCAACTCCTACATCCCGGAATACACAGAGGCCAATCGTTTCAACCACGAGCCGCGGCGGGTGCGCAAACTCTTGTTACGCAAACATCAGATCGAAAAATTGTGCAAGGCGATCGAGCGGCAGGGCATGACGCTGATCCCGCTCAAGGTCATCTTCAATGCCAAGGGCAGGGCCAAGGTCGAGATCGGATTGGCGCGCGGCAAGAAGCTGCACGACAAGCGCGATAGCGAGAAAGAGCGCGACTGGCAGCGCGAGAAGGGGCGGCTGCTGAAGGAAAAAGGGTAAGGCGCCACGTGACTGACGACGAGCAGGAAGTGATCAATCGCAAGCTGATTGCCGCGAAAGAGAAGTGGGCGCGCGAGAGGCGGCTGATCACCGGCACTATGGATGAGGCGCACGAGCACCGCTTGCCACCCGGGCAGCGGGAAGTGAAGAACTGGCCGGTGCTCGATCTTGGCGTGCAGCCGGATGTGACGACCGGCGACTGGAAGCTTTCCGTCGATGGGTTGGTTGAAAACCCGGTGAGTTTGACTTTGGTGCAGCTGATTGCGCTGGAGCAATGCGAGAGTCTGTCCGACATTCACTGTGTCACCAAATGGAGCCGCTACGACAACTATTGGCGCGGGGTTTCGTCACGTGAGCTGATCGCGTTGGTGCGGCCGAAAGCCGAAGCGCGCCATGTGATTTTTCATGCCTATGACGGCTATACGACGAATGTTGCTCTGGACGTCTTCGCCGCGGACGGCGTTATGCTGGCGCATAGCTGGGAAGGTTATCCGATCACGCGCAATCATGGCGGTCCGGTCAGGGTGGTCATTCCGCGCTATTATTTCTGGAAAAGCGCCAAATGGGTGAAGCGCATCGAATTTTCGCGTGACGATAGCCCTGGGTTCTGGGAGGAGCGCGGCTATCACAATGTGGGTGATCCGTGGAAGGAAGAGCGGTATGATTGAGCGTGCTCGTCGACGATTGATTTGGGGGATGTTATGAACACGATGCGGGTGATGTTGATGCTGTTGGCGGCGCCGTTCTGGTTGCTGCCGCCTGCAGTGGCTGGCGAACGTACCGTCATCCTTGTGATGTTTGATGGCTTTGCGCCGGTGATGACGCAGGGGGCGAAGGTTCCCAATCTGGATCGCATTCAGCGTGAAGGTGTGTGGTCGCGGCATCTGGTGCCGGTTTATCCGACGATGTCGCTGCCCAATCATACAAGTTTCGCCACCGGCTGTTGGCCTGCGCAGCATGGGATTGTGCAGAACAAGTTTTTCGATCCAGATCGAGGGGCGCCCTATGATGAAAACGGCGATGCGAACTGGCTAACGGGGTGCGAGCCCGTCTGGAAGGCGGCCGAGCGGCAAGGCGTGCGGGCGGCAGCGCTGAACTTCGCCAATCGCTGGGATGTTAAAAAGAAAGTTGCGCTGGCGAGCCATGTGAATCCGTTCACCACCTGGGAACAAGCGCCCACAGACGAACAGACGCTGACGCAGGGTCTGGCTCTGCTAAAGCGCGCGGATGCCAAGCGACCGCGTTTGATTGCGCTTTATTTTCGAGGGCCCGATCATGAGGCACATGTCAATGGCGTGAAATCTGCCCAGGTGCAGGCTGAAGTTCGAAAGGCGGATTCGATTGTGGGCAGACTGATGGCGGGGATCGAAGCGCTGCCTTCGGGTCGCGAGGCGGCGCTGATCATCGGCACAGATCACGGCATGATCGCGGTCGATCCTGTAGTCAATCTTGGGCGCATCATGAACCGGCATTGGATCTTGGGGCATGATGCGGGCGACGGTGGAAGCGCCTATATCTATCTCGATAAAGGCGAGAGCATTGAGCGCGTGGAAAAAGCACTGAGCAGTTATTCCAAAGCTTTTACTGTGCACCGTAGCGGGCAACATCCAGCCTATGCGCATTTGGGCAACGGGCGTCGCGTAGGCGACCTGATGCTGGTCGCCAAGCCGCCTTACTATATTGCGCCGTCGAGCAGCCTTCCCTGGTATGCGCATTTGATGGGGATGACGTGGCTTTGGTCCGATATCTTCGTGCCGGGTGATCTGGGTGGGCTGAAGGCATCGCATGGCTATGATCCGGCCATCCCCGAGATGCATGGCGTTTTTTATGCATGGGGGGCTGGCGTGGCCGCTGGCAAAGAGATTCCGCAGCTGGACATAATCGACGTGCACCCAACTGTGATGTCGTTGTTGGGGCTGCAGCCGGGACAACCGGTTGATGGCAAAGTGGTTGAGGCTGTAAAGAGTGCCCCCAATGAGGTGGTGAAGTAGGAACTGCAGATGCGCATCAAGGTTGGCATTGTCGGCGTGAGCGGTTATGGCGGCGGGGAGGCGTTGCGTTTGTGCGCAACGCATCCGGCGTTTGAGCTTGTTTATGTGGGCGGCGAGGGCTCCGTGGGGCAGCGTTTGGTTGAGCGCTATCCGGGACTTGGCAAGATCGGCGCATTGACGATTGAGAAGTGGGAGCCGGCGAATTTGCCCAAACTTGATGTGTTGTTCGCGTCACTGCCGACGGGGCAGTCAAAGGAGGCGCTTGCGCGCGTGCCCGCTTCGGTGAAGGTCGTCGATATTGGCGGTGATCATCGCTATGTCGAAGGCTGGGCATATGGATTGGCCGATGTTTGGCCGGACGAGATAAAGGGGGCTTCACGAGTTGCCAATCCGGGATGTTTTCCGGCGGCGACGCTGGCGGCGCTGGCGCCGTTGTTGGCCGAGAAGCTGATTGAGCCGCACAATATCATCATCGATGCCAAGACCGGCGTCAGCGGTGCCGGGCGCGGCGGCGGCGAAACGACGATGGGCTATGGCGAAGTGAATGAGGATTTGTCGCCCTATGGTCTGCTGAAGCACGTGCACATGCCCGAAATCACGAAGACGATTGATCGAATTTCGGGCGCCAAATCTGAGGGCCTTGTGTTCACGCCGCATCTGGTGCCGATGACGCGCGGTATTCTGGCGACGATTTATGCGAAGGGAAAAGTGACAACTGAAAGGTGCATGGAGATCGCGCGCGCGTTTTATGCGGAGCGACCGTTCGTGCGGGTCACCGACAAGCCGCCGCACACGAAATGGGCAACGGGGAGCAATCTGGTGTTTGTGTCCTATGCCTGTGATCCGGCGCGGAATTTGGTAATTGCGATGGGGGCTTGCGACAACCTTGGCAAGGGTGCTGCGGGCCAAGCGGTGCAGAACGCCAATATTATCACGGGGCACGCTGAGACGCTGGGGCTGGAGGGTGCTACGCTTTGGCCGTGAGGCGCCGGGCGTGAGCGAAGACATTCTCAAACATCTCGGTCGTTAGCCTGCGGGTGTTCGTGTTGTAGCGCGAGCAGTGGTAGCTATCGATCAAGGTGATGCCGCGCGGCAGCGTGTGGTGGGCGGCGTGGGCGAAGGGGTGATCGGCGAGCTTTAGTTTGTAGGCGCGCAAAGTTGCGTCGTGCGCTATGCGGCCCAATGCGACGATGGTGGCGAGATTTTGCATGCCTTCGATGGTGGCGTGGAGGAAGATGCGGCAGGTGGTGGCTTCCTGTGGCGTTGGCTTGTTTTCCGGTGGCACGCAGCGCACGGCGTTGGTGATGCGGCAATTGACCAGTTTCAGGGAGTCGTCTGGTCTTGCTTCGTATTGGCCTTTGGCGAAGCCGTATTTCAGCAGCGTTGCATAGAGCAGGTCGCCGGCATAGTCGCCGGTGAACGGTCGGCCGGTGCGGTTGGCACCACTGACGCCAGGGGCGAGGCCGACGATGAGCAGGCGTGCATGACGTTCGCCGAAGCTTGGCACAGGAGCGTTGAACCAGGTGGGTTCCCTGGTGCTGTTGCTGCCGCGGTATCCGGCTAGACGGGGACATAACTGGCAGTCGCGTGGCGGCTCTTCCATAGCCGCCAGCGCCAGGGTGGGGAGGGCGCGCATCGGCCGGTTAGTCGCTGTCCAAACTCACCGGTTGGGGCACACTGGCTTGCTGGTTGTTGTTTTGGCGAGGCGGTGCGCCAACGCGCGCGACCAGGTGCTGAAGATCAACCAGATCGACAAAGTGATCGGCTTGACGGCGCAAATCGTCGGAGGCCATTGCCGGCTGGGTGCGCAAGGTGGAGATCACGCTGACGCGGCGGCCGCGGCGTTGAACGGCCTCAACCACGCGGCGGAAATCGCCATCGCCGGTGAACAGCACGATGTGATCGATGGTATCGGCCATCTCCATCATGTCGACGCACATTTCGATGTCCATGTTGCTTTTGGCCTTGCGGCGGCCGGTGGCGTCAGTGAACTCGCGTACGTTTTTGGTGACCAGGGTATAGCCATTGTAATCGAGCCAATCGACGAGCGGGCGCAAAGGAGAGAAATCCTGATTTTCGACCAACGCCGTATAATAATAGGCGCGGACGAGAATGCCTTTCTTTGAGAATTCGGTCAGAAGTTTTTTGTAGTCGATGTCGAAGCCCAAAGCGCGGGCAGTCGAATAAAGGTTGGCGCCATCAATAAAGAGCGCAAGTTTTTCTTGTGGGTAGAACAGCATTCAGTCACTCCCGATCAAAATTTATAGTCCGTATGTGCAGGCAACGCTGCGGCAATCACCGCGAAGGGGTTTGTGTAGCGGATTGGGTTGGGCCGCTAAAGCGCTTTTGTCAAATTTCCGGAGTTCTGCCCGGGATATCGAGTGGCGCATTGTGCCCTTTGCAAGGCGCGTGGGAACATACTATCGATGGTTTTGATTTTTCGCAGGAGCGAGCAATGAAATTCTTACAGGCTGCTGGCGTCGCGATATTTGCAGTTGCAATGTCAATGTCGGCATTTGCCGATGCCAATCTGGACCGGTGTGCGAGCACACAGGATGTGGATGTCGAAAAGCGGATCGCTGCGTGTACGGCGTTCATCGACGCGGGCAAGGACAAGAGTGCGAATCTGATGGCGGCCTATAACCATCGGGCTGGCGCCAGAGCGGCAAAGCGCGACTATGAGGGGGCGATTTCCGACTATACGAATGTGCTCAAGCTCGACCCCAGTCTGGCCGCTGTCTATCTCTATCGCGGCGATGTCTACTATTCGCAGAGGAAGTTTCCGGAGGCGATCAAGGACTTTGCCGAGGCCGCCCGGCTGCAGCCGAAGGCGTCGATGGCATGGAAGTATCTGGGGGATGCCTATGACGAAAATGACGAACCGTCAAAAGCCATCGAGGCATATCGCCAGGCGTTGAAGGCCGATCCGAACTACGCTGACGTGCATTTCGACTTGGGCATTGTCTATCGCAAAGCGGGTGACTTCAAGAAGTCCGTTGCCAGTTTCAGCAAAGCGATCACGCTGCGCGCAGATCATGCCGGGGCGTATAATGGCCGTTGTTTTTCCCGCATTCAGATGCGCCGCATGCGTGAGGCGATGGCCGATTGCAACAAGGCGATCGACCTGAATACGCGCATCGCGACCTATTGGGAGACGCGCGGCTATGCGCGATACAAATCGGGGGATCTCGCGTTGGCGTTGAAGGATTACTCCACCGCCATTTCGCTCAGTCCCAAAAGTGCGAACGCCTTGTTCGGCCGGAGCATGGTGCGGCGGAAGGCTGGTGACAAGGTTGGTGGCGATGCCGACATGGCGGCGGCGATGAAGCTCAATCCTGACATTGCAAAAGTGTTGGCCAAGCTTGGTATGGTGCCATGACTGTCGAGGTGAAGGTCGATGAACAAGGCTTTCGTTAAAGACGACGATGGCACGGGTCCTGGCGAAGCGCTGCCCGATCGCGAGATCCCGCGGCATCCCAATCTGGTGACGGCGGAGGGCGTCGCTCAGATCGATAACATGTTGGCGCGAGCGCTCGGCGCGTTTGCTGCCGCCCAAGAGGCGGAGGACCGCGATGCGATGGCGCGCGCGGCGCGTGATGAGCGCTATTGGACATCGCGGCGTTCGACGGCGCAGCTCGTGGCGCCGCCAAAGGATCATGTCCATGTCAAGTTCGGCGCGAAAGTGATGATCGCGCGCGACGACGGGCGGCGCCAGACGTTCCGCATCGTCGGCCTCGACGAAGCTGATCCTGCGCGAGGAACGTTGTCCTATGTCTCCCCGATGGCGCAAGCGCTGATGGGGCGAGCGGTGGGGGATGTGGTGAACGTGGGCGGCAGCGGGGCGGAGATTGTGGAGATCGAGTGAGGGGTGCGATTGCTTTTGGTTGATACATGTGTTACATGTGTATCTGAATAATGCGAGGATGGTTTTATGAGTATCAATACGTCCGTAGTCCGGATTTCGAAGTCCCTGGATGTGCGATTGGACAAACTTGCTGCGCGAACCGGGCGAAAGAAAAGCTATTTTGCATCGAGAGCGATCGAAAGCTATCTTGAGGAGGTTGAGGACTATTTGAAGGGGCTCAAGGCGCTTGAAGAAACAAACAAAAGATACACGCTCGCCGCCGCTGCCAAAAAGCTTGGGCTGGACCGTTGAAATCAGCGACGTTGCATTAAAGACGATCGGCAAGCTGGACCGTCAGGTTCAGGCGCGTCTATTTGAGTTCCTTGAGAACAAAACTTTGATTGTCGTATCAACGCGCCTTCATCCAATCCGTGCGCCTAGCGGCGAAGCCGGTGACGGTGCGGGTGAGCCAGCGGGGCGTGACTTGGGCCCAGGCTGCGGCCATCTGGTTGGGTAGGCCTGGAACCAGAATCGTCTGGCCGGCCATCA
>VFKO01000372.1 GCA_009885515.1 Rhodobiaceae bacterium
AGACGCGAAACGCACGTGCCCCTGGCCCCTCGTGGTACTAGCAACGACGGAAGCGTCCTTTTCGATCACGCCGGTTGAATGCCGGGTCTTAAAGGGTGTTGACGATGCTGACCATGAAGCGGGGCGTAAACGCCTCCAAGCGCCAATCCGACTCTGCCATCAGCAAAGCGCCAAACGCACTCCAGACATTGCGCGCCATCGCCCGTGCAGGCGAATTACCGGCCGAACGCGGCGGCCTGCCGCCCCGCATCGCCCAGTATCTGCAAACGGCGACACTGCCCTCACCCTGTCTGATCGTCGACGTCGAACTGGTCGAACACAATTATCTAGACCTCATCCGCGCCCTGCCAGAGGCGAGCGTCTTCTACGCCGTCAAAGCCAACCCGGCCTGCGAAATCATCGCGCGCCTCGCAAGCCTGGGCTCCAACTTCGACACCGCCAGCATGGGTGAAATTGATCTGTGCCTCACACAAGGCGTCGAGCCGCATCGCCTCTCCTTCGGCAACACCATCAAGAAGCAGCGCGACATCGCCACGGCGTTCTCACGTGGCGTGCGCCTTTATGCCTTCGACAGTGAGGCCGAACTGGAAAAGCTGGCTGAAAGCGCGCCCGGCGCAAAAGTCTTCTGCCGCATCCTCGTCGATTGCGAAGGCGCCGAGTGGCCGCTTTCGCGCAAATTCGGCTGCGAAGCCGCCATGGCAGCAAGCCTGCTCGTCCGCGCCAACGAACTTGGTCTCGACGCCTACGGCATTTCATTCCACGTCGGCTCGCAACAGACCGACCTGCGCCAGTTCGACAAAGCCATCACGCAAGCCAACGCGCTGTTCGCCGATGTCGCGGCCCGTGGCGTGCAGCTGCGCATGATCAACGTCGGCGGCGGCTTCCCTTCGCGCTACAATCGTGATGTCCCCACAATAGAGGCCTACGCCAACACCATCCGCGCCTCGCTGGCCCAACACTTTCCAGGCCAACAGCCCGAACTGATCGTCGAACCCGGACGCTACATCGTCGGTGATGCGGGCGTCATTCAAAGCGAAGTCGTGCTGGTCTCCCACAAAGGCGGCGGCGACGTGCGGCGCTGGGTCTATCTCGATGTCGGCAAATTTCACGGTCTCGCTGAAACCATGGACGAAGCAATCAAGTATCGCATCACCACCGTCCACGACGGCGGCCCCACCACGCCGGTGATCCTCGCCGGCCCCACCTGCGACAGCGCCGACATCCTCTACGAGAAAACCGACTACCGCCTGCCCACCGCCCTGAAAGCGGGCGACAAAGTCCTGATCCTCTCAACCGGCGCCTACACGACCACATACTCCAGCATAGCCTTCAACGGCATGCCACCACTGGCGAGCGTGTGTATTTAAACAGTCTCCGTAATAACAATTTGAAGTTTGAAGGATTACGCCGTCCAGTCCTCGAAAATCAGGCCCGGCGCGCGCTCAGGATTCGCGGCGATCGACTGCGCGGTCCCTGCGAATATCTGCAACGGGTGCACAATGCCCATAACTCTCGCCAAGTCGGCACCAGGAAGAGGTGGCCTCAAAGCTGAGACTTG
>VFKO01000136.1 GCA_009885515.1 Rhodobiaceae bacterium
CCATCGCGAACACTTTCGGCGCTCCAGTCGATATTGGGGCCACGCCCGGCTCCCGCTTTTTCCGGCCGGTCGCTCCGCGCGTCATAGTCGAAAGTCTTTGCGCCAGCCGACAAATCAGCGCCCGCGCAAAACCCGCGCCCCGAGCCGGTAACAATGACAACCCGGACGCTGTCATCGGCATCCGCCTTGTCAAAAGCATCAATCATCTCGGCCATCATCACGCCCGTAAACGCGTTGAGCTTCTCTGGCCGGTTCAGGGTGATTGTAGCGACTTTGCTGGCAACTTCGTATTTGATTTCCGAATATGTCATGGAAGGATGGTCCCTGATAATGTCAAGATGCGCTCACCATAGCGAAACATTCCGGCTTATGTCATCCTCAAGCCTAACCTCATTCACACTTTGAGTTCTCATGCACCCCTCAGTCCACGCCAAAACCCAGCCCAACAAACCCGCCTTCATCATGGCCGGCACCGGCGAAACCGTGACGTATCGTGAACTCGACGAACGCTCGAACCGCGGCGCCCAACTGTTCCGGAAATTGGGGCTCAAGACGGGCGACGGCATCGCCATTTTCATGGAGAACAACATCCACTACCTGCCCATCTGTTGGGCAGCACAGCGTTCGGGCCTCTATTACACCTGCATCTCCTCGCGCCTGACCGCCGGTGAGGTCGAGTACATCGTCAAGGATTGCGGCGCGAAAGTCTTCATTACCTCGAAGGCCATGGGCAGCGTCCCCGCCGAACTGGTTGACCGTCTCCCCGGCGTACACAAATTCATGCTTGGCGGCGTAGTCCCAGGCTATGAAAATACAGAAGATGCCGTCCGTGCAATGCCTGCAATACCGGTCGCGGATGAAACCCCAGGCTCCGACATGCTCTATTCGTCCGGCACCACAGGCAGACCAAAGGGTGTGAAAGGCACACTCAGCGGTGGCGCCCTGACCGATGTCAATCCGTTGCTGCTACTCGCCAAAATGCTCTACAGCTTCGACGAAAACACAACCTATCTTTCACCAGCACCGCTCTATCACGCGGCACCCTTGCGCTACAACATGACCGTCCAGCGCTTGGGCGGCACTTGCATCATCATGGAACACTTCGATCCCGAAGACGCGCTGCGCCAAATTGAAAAGCACAA
>VFKO01000367.1 GCA_009885515.1 Rhodobiaceae bacterium
CCAGCTTTTCGACTTCGAACAAGTAAGGTTGCGCTATGTCGCTTCAAGCCTACCAGAAAACGCAGCGTAACACCGAAAACACGAAACAGACGGAATACCGTCTGTTCGCACAGGTGACGCAAGCGCTCATTGAGGCCGCCAAGCACGGCAAGGCAAATATTACCGGCTTGATCGACGCCTTGGACTGGAACCGCCGCATGTGGAGCGTGCTGGCCTCCGACTGCGCCAGCGAAGGAAACAAACTGCCACCCCCCGTGAGGGCGCAGATCATATCAATTTCAATTTGGGTTTCTCGTTATTCCAGCGAAGCGGCACAAAAGGGCGCATCGCTTGAACCGCTGATCGACGTCAACAAGTCGATCATGGCGGGACTGTCACAGCGTCCGGCAGCATAGGAAGACGCGGAAAAAACTAACCGGCGGAAGAATTCGTGCCCGGCAAAAACTGCAACAAACTCTACGGCCCGCTGACAAGCGGGCCTTTTTTTGGCGGAATTGAAGGCCCTTCGGGCTTGGCACGGACGTTGCGGTAACCATAACGAGGGCGAACGCAGTGAACAAGCGTTGGCTTAACCACAGTGCAGAACCAAGGGAGCCACGCACATGCTCAGTGTAAATACGAATTATGGAGCCATGATAGCGCTCCAAAATCTGAATAAGACAAATTCGGAACTGGACACCGTCCAGATCCACATTAACACCGGCTTAAAGATTGCCGGTCCCAAGGACAATGGTGCGGTTTGGTCGATCGCCCAGAATATGCGCATGGATGTTATGGCGTTCAGCGCCGTGACGCAGAGCTTGAACCGCACGATGAGCGTGGTCGACACGTCACTCGCCGCCGGTACCACAGTCTCCGATCTGCTGAAGGAGATGAAGGAAAAGGCTTTGGCGGCTCGCGACCCCTCGATCGACTCCAATTCACGCGCAGCATATAACGCCGAGTTCGTAGCCCTACGCGATCAGATTACCAAGACGCTTGAAAATTCCGCGTTTGACGGCACGAACCTGTTGAATGGTTCGACGGTTCAGGTGATGGCCTTGGCGAATGCCGAAGGTAACTCATTTATTACCGTCACCGCCCGCAATCTGTCGCTCAGCGGCACAATTGTGACACTGTCATCGGCGGCCACGATTTCCACTGCGACCCAGGCGAGCTCGGCCATTTCAACGATTGAAGCGTCATTGAACGCGCTGAACCTGGCATTGGCGCAATTGGGTACGGATGCGAAGAAGGTCGGCATGCACAGGACTTTCGTTGCCAAACTGGTTGACGAACTTGAATCCGGCATCGGTAATCTCGTTGACGCCGATCTGGCCCGGGAAAGCGCAAAGTTGCAGGCGTTGCAAACAAAACAACAGTTGGGCATCCAGGCTCTATCGATTGCAAACGCAGCACCCCAGTCGATCCTGGCCCTGTTCCGTCAATAGGCTCACCAGAATAGCCGCGGACTCAAAGCGCGGCATATCGCAAACTTACCCGGCAAGAATTGCCTCATCAGGCAATTTCTGCCGGGTATTTTTTTCCCCGCGAAGCGAGGAAGCGGGCAACACTTACGGTTAGCGTCTGGTTTCGTGCGCAAAGGAACAGCCCAGACCGGCACTTCATATCGTTGAGAAACTCTGAACAAAAAGCACGCGTCTGTCGGGTACGGCATTTGCGATGGGTGTTCCCGGGGCGAAACGCCCTGTAACACGCCAGAACGGAGCACTCTCATGTTGTCAGTCAACACAAACTACGGTGCCTATATCGCACTTCAGAACTTGAACTCCACAAATAAGGCCCTCTCTGAAACCCAAAATCGCATCAACACCGGCTTGAAAGTTGCCGGACCCAAGGACAACGGCGCTGTTTTTGCCATTGCCGAAGGTTTGCGCGCCGACGTTGGCTCGTTGAATGCCGTGAAAACCAGTCTCGACCACGCGACCAGCGTTGTTGACACTGCAATCGCTGCAGGCCAGGCCGTTTCAGACCTCTTGAAGGAAATGAAAGAGAAGGCGCTGGCCGCCAAAGACTCATCGATCGATGTGAATTCACGGGCAGCTTACAATACTGAGTTTGAAGCGCTTCGCGATCAAATCACGACCATTATTTCCAACTCTTCCTTCGACGGTTCAAACCTTGTCGACGGTTCGACGGCCAACGTCCAGGCCCTGGCCAATGCCGCCGGCGACTCGTTCATCCAGGCAACCGCTCAAGATCTAAGCCTCAGTGGCACGATCGTTACTTTGACATCGACAGCGACGATTTCGACATCGACGAAAGCAAGCTCGGCCATCTCGACGATCGATGCCTCGATCGACGCGTTGGGCTTGGCACTGGCCGAATTGGGTACCGACAGCAAGAAGCTCGGCATCCACAAGACCTTCGTGCAGAAACTGTCCGACGAACTGCAGAACGGTATTGGAAACCTTGTCGACGCCGACCTCGCGACGGAAAGTGCAAGGTTGCAGGCGTTGCAGACCAAGCAACAGTTGGGCATCCAGGCACTGTCCATCGCCAACCAAGGGCCGTCAACGCTGCTGGCACTCTTCCGGTAATCTGCGGAAGTATAAGTAAAAGCGAGGCCGGGCGAGTTTCTCCGGCCTCGTACTTCAGGAGAAAAAAAACGAAGTCCGGTCAATCGGCAAAGGAGTTGAGTGTTCCGGAAGGAACGGAGTGTAGCCAATGAATGACACAATTCAGCTAGTGCCGTCGGTCCCGGTAATGTCGCGCCAAGCGCCAGTGCGCACTGATCATGTGGTTGAACCCGCAAAGAACGCGCAGACTGAAAATCGCAGTTCAAATGACGGTCAGCATTCCACGCAGCACGACACGCCGGCCAACAAGCACCTGACGATCTCTCGCCACGACACCCTGAACACGTATGTATATCGCACTATCGATGAGCAATCGGGCGATGTCCTGTGGCAGTATCCCGCCGAGAACATGTTACGCATGTCTCAGCATTGGCGCGACATGGAAGCCATAGAGTCCAGCCATCACAAAGTCGATCAAAAAGTCTAAAGGTTAAGCGCCAACCGCAGGGCGCGCAGAACCCGGGAAGGGTCCTCGTCGGTCATGGACGGGAACAAGGGCAAGCTCAACGCCCGCCGGTAGTACTCGTCCGCTCCCCCAAGCGTCACACAGGGATCAAGCTCACGATAATACGGTTGGCGATAGACCGGCAAATAGTGGACCTGAGTACCGATTCCAGCGTCAGCCAAACGGCGCATGACAGAGCTGCGCGTCACCCCCAGCGCCGCAAAATCAATCAATGCAACATAAAGATGCCAGGCCGGCGAAACGTACTGAGTGCGTGCAAGTGGCTTTATGAGCGGTCCAAGCATGTCAATTTCCGCATCGTACTGCGCCACAAGCTGGCGTCTGCGTTCGGTGAACAGTGAAAGTTTCTTCAGCTGGCTGACACCCAGTGCGCACAAAACATCGGGAATGCGGTAGTTCAACCCCGGCGCATCCATTTCGTAATACCAGGGGTTTGCTTCAACTGAGCTTTCAAATGCCTCGCTGGGCTGCAGGAACTCTTCCGGGTCGCGGCTCATCCCGTGCGTCCGGTCCCGCATGATCATGGACGCGAGTTCCGGATCATCGCTGGTCACGGCACCGCCTTCACCCATGGCAATGGTCTTGACCGGGTGAAACGAAAAGCAGGTCAGATCAGCGAACCGGCATGAGCCCACCAACTGTTCCTCGCCATCTGCAATGGTATAGCTCGTGCCCAAGGCATGGCAGGCATCCTCGACAATCCGCAGATTGTTGTGTCGCGCCACCGAAAAGATACCCGCCAGATCGCCAATCTGGCCGGCCAAATGTACGTTAAAAACCGCAGCCGCGTGCTTGCCGGGGCAGCGTTCAATTGCTTCCTCCAAATCTTGGGGACGCATCAAGCCTGTGTTGGGATCTACATCGGCAAACACGACGTCGCCACCGTTCAGCCGGACGGCGTTGGCCGTCGCCAGAAAAGTGACAGCAGGCACAATGGTTGTTGTCCCCGGACCAAGATTGAGCGCTCGCGCCGCAAGGTGAAGTGCTGCAGTCCCGTTCGAACACGCCACGACATGGCGGGCCCCCGTTGCAACACCCAAAGCGCGCTCAAACTCGCCAACGCGCGGACCGGTTGTCAGATGATCGCTGCGCAGCGCATCGACGACTGCCGCAACATCGTCATCATCAATAACGTGGCGCCCATAGGGCAGAAACGCGTGCGGTGCCGTCATGCGAACGC
>VFKO01000457.1 GCA_009885515.1 Rhodobiaceae bacterium
GCAACCCCACCGGCTGGATCATGAGTAAACGCGAACAGCAGGCAATCCTTGATTTTGCCCGCAAAACAGGCATCGCCATCATTTCCGACGAAGTCTACACCCCGCTGGTCTACGACACGCCCGCCCCCAGCTTCGCCGCCATCGCCGCACCCGAAGACAACGTCTTCATCATCAACAGCTTCTCCAAGGCCTGGGCCATGACCGGCTGGCGCGTCGGTTGGGTCCTGCACCCGCCAGGCATCGGCACCCAGATGGTCGAGCTTGCCGCCTACAACAATTCCGGGGCCACAGTATTCGCCCAGTACGGCGCATTGGAGGCCATCACCAAAGGCGATGCCTTCATCGCCACGATGGTTGAGCGCTGCCGCCAGGGCCGCGACATCGTCGAAAAATTCATCGCGGGCCAAAACCGCATGAGCTGGTCCAAACCCGAGGGCGCCTTTTACGGCTTCATCGCCGTCGAGGGCATGATCGACAGCGTCGCCTTCGCCAAGCGCCTGCTCGAGGAAACCAAAGTCGGCGTCGCCCCCGGCATCGCCTTCGGGCCCCGCACCGACAAGGCCAACGACCGCTTCATCCGCCTGTGCTTTGCCCAGTCACCCGAGCGCCTGACCGAGGCCATGGAGCGCATCGCCAAGGCAATTTGACCTCAAACCCCAACCGCCTGTCCTGTTTCCCGCCAAAAACCGCAGACTTCAGCCACTCATTTCAGGACAAACAGGACACGAGACACTGTCACAAAACACTGTTCACGCTGTCCTGTTCAGCCCTCAAGCGCTTGAACGCGCTCGCGAATTTAACCGCCATCAGGACAGACACCATTCAGCACCCGGATTTCGCGTCGCTCTCGCCGCCTCGAAGACGCAATTCCAGACACTCACCCGCAATAAATTTTCGCGCAGGCTCACGAGGCGGCCCCCCAACCCCCAAGGCCGCGCCAGTTTTTTTCACAATTTCAAGCACTGGTTAGAACATATAACGAACACACCCACCGCTGTCAACCCCTCCCCCCACGGCACCACGATCTATGTCGCAGGCCCCGTAGGCGTTGAGCGCTTCACCGCGACCTCGGGCCTCGTGCAGTGGAACGAGTATCTCTCGGCCGCGCGATTGGGGAGACCCACCGGCGCTAAACGAACTTCATAAACGCGCGCGGGCGTCGGACCGGCCATCTCATCCAAAGCCGCTTCGCCTCGGTCGCGATGGAAGAAGGTCACTTGATAGCGGCGGTGCGCTATGTGAGCCTCAATCCCGTGCGCGCGCGACTTGTGGAGCGGCCCCAGGATTGGGCGTGGTCGAGCGCGCGCGCCCATCTCGCTGGTAAGGACGACGGCTTGGCCGCCGTGAGACCGGTGCTCGAACGGCTCGGCCCCGGGGGGATCGAGCACTTGCTTCAACCGTCGGCGGACGACGACGCAGCCTTCGCCGTGTCTCACGCGGCGCAGAGACGACCGGCCGCCCACTTGGCAATGCCGACTTCATCGAAGGCCTGGAACGGCTGCTCCGCCGCCCCATAGCCCGCCGCGCCCCAGGCCACAAACCGGCCGAAGCCAATGACAGCCAGGCGCAGTTGCTGTAGGCTTGGGTGCGTAGGAAGGGGAAATATTTATCATGTCACCGCATTTTAGTGGACTGATCTTCATTCATGGCGCATCGCGGTATTATTTCGACGGCGTGGAACCGTTCGGCGGGTGGCTTGAATCTCAAGGCTTTCAGTTTGGCGTGCAGCAGGCTTGGGCGGTGACGATCTATGAACCTGTCGCGCCCTTATTCATTATCGCGCGGCGATTTGTGACGATCGCTTGCTTGGGGCACATCTTCATTCTGTCGTTGGGACTTGTGCTCGTGCATGCGCCGGCCGGGTGGTTTGTCGTCGGCTTGGGGCGCAACGGGGTCGAGTACAGCGTGCTTCTTATCACTTGCTTGATCGCCGTTGCATGGACGCATTGGCCGACATGGGCGCGCCCCCTGGAGTGAACCCCATAGGTGGGACAGAAAAATTAGGGACAGTTCGTTGAGGCCACTCGCTGCTGCTGTAATGGAGCAGCAGAAGGGAGTGACGTTCAAATCAATTTGACGTGAGGGCCCATTGCGCCGCGCAAGCGAATGCCGCACTGAATTGGGATCGCAGCTTTGCCGCCGAACTTGCGTAGAACCCGGAGTGCGTCACGATGAATGACACTGCCAAGTCCCACCTGACGCGCCGAAAATTTGTCGGTGCCGCACTCGCCATCGGCGCGCAACTCGCCTGGAGCGACGGCCACGCCGCACCCTCCAGGGCGAAGTGGCAAGAGCGTCGCGACTTATTTCCCGAAGGCGTCGCCTCCGGCGACCCGTACCCCGATAGCGTGATCTTATGGACACGGCGTCCCTTCGAAAGCCGCAGTACCGCGTCCTTGCTGGTAGAGGTTTCGGAAGACGAGGCCTTCACCCGCGTCGTCAGCAAATCACGGGCAAAGATCTTCGCCGATGCCGATTGGACCTGCCGCGTTCTGGCAGCGGGTCTCAAGCCTGCGCGGGAATATTGGTACCGGTTCACAGACGAAGACGGCAACGGCAGCCGGATCGGCCGCACCATCACGGCGCCGTCACCTGACGATCCACGCCCCGTGCGCTTCGCCTTCGTCTCGTGTCAAAGCGTCAACGAGGGCGTTCAGCTCGCCTATCGGCGCATGATCTGGGAAGATATGCGCGCCGCACTCGGCGACAGGCTGGGCTTCGTCCTGCACCTCGGCGATTTCATCTACGAAGTTGTCGAGTATCCCGACGAGGTCAAAACCCGTTTCGACCGCACCATCTTCGACCTCGGCCGCATTCCCGATGGGCGAAAAGTTGGAAATTTCCACGTACCGACGACGCTTGAGGGCTATCGCTTCGTCTACAAAGCGCATTTGCATGATCGCGACATCCAAGATGCGCGCGCCCGGTTCCCGTTCGTCTGCATCTGGGACAATCACGAGTTCTCTTGGCAAGCTTGGCAGAGCACAATCAAATTCGGCAAGATCATCGAAAATGCGCAACCGCTGAAGGTTGCCGCCAACCAAGCTTGGTTCGAATATACCCCGGCCCGCATGCACAAACCGTCCGGAGCGTCGCTCGAACGCTTTGAGGGACCCATCGTCGTCAAGGCGCCCATCGAAAAATACGACGACGACGGCTTGGGTATGGAGCCGAACAATCTGGCGGCGATCAACAGTTTGAAGGGTTATCGCGCGCTTCGTTACGGCAGCAATGTCGAACTGATCATCACCGACCTCCGCAGCTACCGGATGCAAGAGCAAACCGGACGCCCGGAGGTCGATCCGCTGACCACAGCGGCAGACTTCTACCCGCAAGACGCGATGGAGATCATTGACGCGGGACGAAGTTACAAAGGCGGCAACCCTCCCGCTGAAATCGTATTCGGCGACGTGCACATTCCCAATTTCCGCAAGGATGCGCCACCGGTTTCGATTCTGGGAAAGACGCAACGCGAATGGTTGAAGCGCACGCTCGCTGAATCCAAAGCGAAGTGGAAGGTTTGGGGCGCGTCCATGGGCACGCTGGATTGGCGCCTCGACCCGCAAAACCTGCCGCCAGGGATGGGTAGCGCCTGGCCGACCAAATCCTACGGGAGCCTCGCCAGCGGAGACTTCGGGTCGGCCTACACCGAGCGCGGCGAAATCTACGATCACATCCGGCGCGAAGGCATCACCGGATTTGCGACCGTTTCCGGCGACCGTCACAGTTTCTGGGCCGGTTACGCGGCCAAGTCCTTGCCCCCTGAAGTATTCGAACCCGTGGGCGTCGCGTTCATAACGGGTTCGATCTCGGCGCCTGGTTCGGTCGAAGCCTGGGAGCACTCCTTCCCGAAGGATCATCCTCTGCGCCCGATCCATCTGGCCGATCGTCCGGGCAAAGATCGCCCGGAGGCGACGATCAATTTGACCATGCACCATGGCGTCCGAACCGCGATCGAATATGCAAAGACAGGCGACATCGCAGCAGCGCGCGCGCTCAGAAATCCGGACGTCGCGCCCCACCTTGAGTTTATCGACATGGGAGGTCATGGCTACGCGGTCGTCACCGCCGCGACCGACAGCCTGGAGACCGAATTCGTTTGCATACCCCGCCCCATCGCGCCGACCGAAATCGCCGACGGCGGCCCCATACGCTATCGCGTGAAGCACCGGGCGAATCTTTGGCATCGAGGCGAAACACCAAAGCTGATTCAGACGGTTGTGGAGGGAGACGCTGCTCTTTGTGTTTAGCGACTGCGGGGGATGCCATTGCAATTGAGTGGTGGAATTCCAGCTAAATACGGTGACAGGTTATCGCGTCCCGCCGAGTTTCCAAATCCTCAGCGGACGCTTTCGCGCTCGGCGACAGTCCGAGCGTCTCCCACACCTCCGCGCCCGCACCTGAACCACCCGCGCCCTAAGGCAGCTCACCCTTCGGCCACGAACCCTTTAGCGCGCACAGCTTCTTTCCGAACATGTTAGTGACGCCGCCCATCTGTGGCTTCTTCAGTGACGTTGGTTTGCCTTGCCAGCCCTCGACGGTCTTGGTGCCGCTGGCCTCTTGGCCTGACACATAGTAGACAACATTCGCCTTGCAATCGAACGCCCACACCAGCCACCCGGCAGCCGGTGCCTTCGCGGCATCTTCCGGTTTCACATAAATCATCCGCGCCGCAACAAAACCGGTAGCGCTGTCTTCGAACGCGCTATCGACATCGAACAGGTGAAATACGCCCTCTTTGCTGTAGGGATCGGCCGGCATGATTTTGAGCCACCTCTCACCGGCGTGTGCAGGCGACGATGCGATACCAAACAGGCAAAGCACCGCTAGCATGATTCCAAATCTCGCCGCTGTCATTGAGTTCACCTTGTTTCGAGTCGTGACGGTCGATGATTTTACGCTCAATCGATCTGCTTTTCAAAGAACACACTCTGAGAAATCGTGTGCGGCGGCTTGGTTGTGTATTCCCCGAAGGTCGGACACCGCGAGAATCCGGCACGCTCATAAACAAGCAATGCCGCTCGAAGCCGGTCCCCGGTTTCCAGCCGCAACAGGCGAAATCCTTGCGCGCGCGCTTCGCCTTCCAGGCGCACTAGCAGCAACTGCACCAGACCGCGGCCGCGAAATGTCGGCCGGATGAACATACGCTTGAGCTCCGCAAATCCATCATCGCGGGCCACCGCACCACATCCCATGGCCTGTCCATCCAGCCTGACGATGAAGAACCGGATGCGGGGTTGGAAAACCTCACTGCTATTCAGGGCATGACTGCATTCGGCCGGGTGCGCACCATCCAGTTCGGCGTCCAACTCATCAAGCAGAACGCGCGCTTCGTCCGTCGCC
>VFKO01000311.1 GCA_009885515.1 Rhodobiaceae bacterium
CCAGCGCTTCAGGCATAGCGCGTGCGGCGTAAGACTTCGCTTGAGCGACCGCTTGGGCATCGTCGATGATTATGCGAGTGGTGTCTTCATCGACGCCGTCACGCATGGTACGCTCGACGGGGTCAAGGTCGTGATAAACTGTCGCCGGAACTTTCACCATATTGCGGCGCGCCTGAATCGTCCGCCACTCGTCCCCCAGCCGTGCGATGTCGGAAGCGATGTCGTCCTTCGTCGCCGACAAGGCCGCCGTGCGCACGATGTAGCCGGCGCCTGCGGGTGCGCGCGGGTCAGTTTTGGTTATCTCTGTGACAATTTCAGTGAGGCGAGCGCGTTCGGGTTCATCTTCGATCCGGCGTGAGAGAGCGACGCCCGACTGATTGGGCACCAGCACTACCAGGCGGCCTGGCAACGTCACGTTGGCCGAGAGGCGGGCGCCTTTTTCGCTGATCGGATCCTTGATGACCTGCACCAGCACTGCTTCGCCTTCACGCACGCATTTCGATATGCACGGTTGATCAGTGAAGCCCGGGAGATCGACCAAGCATCTGGCTTCGCGGGCGGCGAGGAACCCGGCGCGTTCGAGGCCGAGATCCACAAAGGCAGCTTGCATGCCCGGCAATACGCGTTGAACGCGGCCCAACATGATGTTGCCGAGCAGCCGGTGGCCGATGCGCGCATTCCCTCCATCGACAATCGTTCGCTCGAAGAAGATTTCGCTCAAGCGCGCATTGTCGATAGAGGCCACCCGCGTTTCAGCGGGCCCAATATTGATTAGAACTTCAGATGCCATGACGCTTCAATAGTTACGTTGGCTGGGAGTGTAGCAGTTTCACGCCACTCCGCACGACCTTAAGAGTTGAAAGGTTTCCAACAGCGGCAATCCTACAACGCTTGAGTATGAGCCTCCCAAAAAGCGGACAAAAACGGCGGCGCGGCCCTGGATCGCGTAGCCCCCGGCCTTGCCCAGGCCCTCACATGATGTGACGTAATCCGCGATTTCCTTGCTATCGAGCCTGCGAAAGGCGAGTTTGGTTTCGCTGATGCGTGAGTGAAGTTTTCCGTTCACATCCATGATTGCGATCGCGGTGTAGACCGTGTGCCTACGCCCGGACA
>VFKO01000317.1 GCA_009885515.1 Rhodobiaceae bacterium
CCGACTATCCAAACCAGGTCAACAACGTCTTGGGGTTTCCCTATATTTTCCGGGGCGCCCTCGACGTGCGCGCCCGTACAATCAATGACAAAATGAAAATCGCGGCGGCTCTTGCCTTGGCGGAGCTGGCACGCGAAGACGTGCCGGACGAAGTCGCCGCAGCCTATCACACGACGCGACCAAAATTCGGTCCTGACTACATAATCCCGGTTCCATTCGATCCGCGATTGATCTCAAGAGTTCCTGTAGCTGTCGCGAAAGCGGCGATGGCATCCGGCGTCGCGCAGAAGCCGATTGCCGATTTGGATCGTTACGCCAACGAACTTGCATCGCGCCTCGATCCCATTGCATCCATTGTGCAACGGGTCGTCGCACGGGTGAGGATGGAGCCAAAACGCATCGTCTTTGCCGAGGGCGAGGAAGAAGCCGTCATTCGCGCGGCTCTGTCGTATCAAAACTCTGGCCTCGGAAAAGCGATCTTGGTCGGTAACCCAGAACGCATTCGAGAAACGGCGCGCCGGGCAGGGATAGAAGATGTTGTCGACCTCGAAATACTCTTCGGTCGCGAGAGCCCGCGCACACAACAATATGCAGAAGCGCTCTACAATCGAAAGCAGCGCCAGGGCCAGCTCTACCGCGACTGTCTGCGCCAAGTCACCTACGACCGCAATGTCTTCGCTGCATCTGTCGTGGCCGCAGGGCATGCCGATGCAATGGTCACAGGTGTGACGCGCCATTATTCCGTGGCCCTTGCTGATGTTCGCAACGTGATCGATGTCAAGCCAGGTGAGCGCGTCATCGGTGTCTCCATCATACTTGACCGCGGCCGTACCGTTTTCGTTGCCGATACAAACGTGCACGAAATGCCGTCATCCGAAGAACTTGCAGATATCACTGTTCAAACCGCAGCCGTTGCCCGGCGGTTCGGCTATGAACCCCGTGTGGCTTTGCTGGCCTATTCCACCTTCGGCCAACCCTGGGGCGAGCGGTCGCAGCGCGTGCGCGAAGCCGTGGACATTCTGGACAAACGCCGCGTAGATTTCGAGTATGACGGTGAAATGAACGCCGATATTGCCCTCGACCTTGAACGCATGGCGCGCTATCCGTTTTGCCGCTTGAGGGGGCCAGCGAACGTTCTGATAATGCCAGCCATCCATTCAGCTTCGATCGCAACCACCATGACCGAGGTGATCGGCGGCGCCACCGTCATCGGCCCTCTCTTGGTTGGCTTGTCAAAGTCCGTTCAAATCGCGTCTCTCGGCGCCAAAATGAGTGACATTGTCAACATGGCGGCACTCGCTGCCTACAACATCTCGAGCTAACGATGCTGAACATCCATACCGTGCCGTGTCTCAACGATAACTATGCCTACTTGGTCCATGAACCAACCACGCGAACAGTCGCCGTCGTTGACCCATCTGAGGCCGCTCCAATTATTGCAGCTTTAGCCATGCACAATCTCAAGCTAACACACATATTGAACACGCATCACCATTTCGATCACACCGGCGGCAACCTTGAACTCAAGGAAAAGACGGGAGCTCGCATCATTGGACCCAAAGCTGACGCTGACCGGATTCCTGGAATTGATACCGGCGTTGGAGAAGGTGAATTGCTGGCGCTAGGTATCAAGATTGTGCGCATCTTCAACATTCCCGCTCACACGCGCGGACACATCGCATTTTGGTTTGAAGCCGACAAAGCAGTATTTACCGGTGACACCATGTTCGCCATGGGCTGCGGCCGCCTTTTTGAAGGAACTCCCGCGCAGATGTGGGAAAGCCTTTCAAAACTGGCAAAACTTCCAGCCGACACCCGCGTATTTTGCGGCCACGAATACACCCAGTCCAACGGCCGGTTTGCCCTGACCCTCGAACCGCACAATGACGCTTTAAAAAAGCGAATTATCGAAGTTGATGACCTGCGAACGCAAGGTCTCCCAACGATCCCATCGACGATCGGCATCGAACGCGAAACCAATCCGTTTTTGCGCCCATCCAGCAAAGAGCTGCGCAAATCACTCGGCATGGAGAACGCAGACGATGCCACTGTGTTCGCAGAAATCCGCCGCCGGAAGGACGAGTTCTGAGCACGTGTTCGAGTGGAGAGGCCAGGCTACGGTCCGAACTGCGCAAGCTGCCGGATAATTACATATGAAGACGGCCTGCCCCTCAGGCCTTGTCCGGTACCAAATGTTACGATGAACACGTCGCCCTGCCGATAGGCTCCCGGCCCAGAGCCAAGCATAAAGCGTACGCGCCGCAGACTTAGCCCTGCAGCACGGCGGCCAGGCCCCAGCCTGATCCAGTTGATCAGCGCGCTGCCGGTGTTTCGAATTGAATCATTCAACAGCGCCCGCACTGCAGGGTTTCTCGCGGCTTGATCCCAGTTTGCCTCGAAGACAATTTCTTTTCCGGTTTCTGCTCGTACAACCGACATAATACTTCCGGCGACTGCTTGCACTGCGCCGATCGGTGGTATCACCTGGACCAGCGGGTAGGCTATCCGTTGATCACGCCCAACCGGCGTACCGCCTGGGAACTCTGAAGTGAAAAGCGTGACCCCTCCCAATCCCGAGATGCGAAGAACGACCATCTCATCGTCGCGCTTGAGCACACGGTCTCCGCTCCCAACTTGCGCCTTGTGCAGAACCAGTATCTCCTCATGGCCATCAAACCTGAGTTTGGGAGCCTCGCCCGAGAGGTCCAGAACAAAGGCCACGCGCGCATATTCGGAACTGTAATGTGCGATCACCTGCAACTCGCGATCAAACGCGTTCGCAATCATCGCGCCTGTACTCGCAAGCAAGGCACAAAGAATGATCAGCCAGCGCCCAAACAATCGCAAAATTCGCACTCCAAACACATCACGGTGCAGGCTGCGGCCTTTTCCGTGCCCCCTGCAAAATCCTCACCCGTATATCCATGGAGACTTCTATTACCCGCGAAGATGGCAACAATGTGGTTCGCGTTGCCTTATCTGCGCTTAGAGTTAACCATGGGACTGGGGCGACAGATCGTTCACAATAAATAGCGGATTATTGCGACGCGGCTGAGACATTCCTGCCACGCAACCGGGGCAAGCTCGAAGTGCGATCATCTCATTGATAGAGCTGCAGGCCATCAATCTGCCCGCCGCTTCCACCTATACGAAAGCTATGGCCTCAATACATATGCTGGCCGCCGTTGATCGACATCGTGGAGCCCGTAACGAACCCGCCTTCATCGGCGACAAGAAACAGGACCCCGCGCGCGATTTCATCGGCCTTGCCCAAACGTCCGACAGGAATTTTTGCTACGATTTTCTCGAGCAC
>VFKO01000319.1 GCA_009885515.1 Rhodobiaceae bacterium
GACATATTGTATCCCATTAGATACAGAGTGTCATGAAGTCGATCTTCACCACCGGGGTCTTCGATGCATGGTTTGCGGGATTGGCCGACCGGCAGGCGGCACGGCGCATCCAGGCTCGCATCGACCGGGCTGAGGATGGGAATTTCGGCGACTGCAAACCCGTTGGGCAAGGTGTATCCGAAATGCGGATCGACTATGGACCGGGATACCGCGTTTATTTTACTCAGCGCGGTCTGGAGATTGTGATCCTTCTTGCCAGCGGCGATAAATCGACGCAAGCGAAAGACGTCAAGACGGCGCTCCGTCTGGCAAGACAACTGAAGGAATGACCATGGCCCGCACGAAACTCCGCAAATGGGACAGCGCCGAGCACCTCAAGACCGAGGATGACGTGTCGCTGTATCTCGAAGCTTGCCTTGACGAAGCAGGCGATGATGCGGCTTTCATCGTCAAGGCGCTGGGCACCATCGCGCGCGCCAAAGGGATGACGCAGCTCTCGCGCGACACGGGCCTGGGGCGCGAAAGCCTCTACAAAGCGCTTTCGGGCGAAGGCAACCCCAGTTTCGCGACGATCCTCAAGGTCACGTCGGCGCTCGGCATCCGCCTGCACGCGCGTGCGGCGTTGGAGTAAATGGTTCCGGGGCGCAAACACACACAGGGTATTTATTGCCCTTCTCCCCGGAGCGTGAGCGACGAGGGGGAAGGTGGATCGCCGCGTAGCCCTTCGAGCAGCGGCGAGACGGATGGGGGGCGACGCCGCACGAATGCCCAATTCAATCCCACCCTCTGCGCCGGCGCCTCGGTCATAGCCCGCAGCAACTCTCGTGCGAATGCGTGTGCTATCCCCCCCTCCGTCACGGCCCGCGATGTGCGGGTCGCGCCACCTTCCTCCTCAGCGCAAACGCGCTGGTGGGAAGGGCATTGGTGTGGGAAGATTTGGGGACATACTACTTAATTCACAGAACCAATTACCGGGTATGGGTAGAAGCAGCACTACCGGAGTCAGTGTAGGCGCTATTGCCCTTGTCTTTTCGCGTCTTCGCGCCTTTCCCCTACGCCGGATTGAAGAGGGCAGCGATCCCCGGTTCCGCGTCATAACGACATTCCTCGGCCATCCAATCGGGCACATTTCCCGAAGCGAGGAGTTTAGACACGACTTGTCGACGGCACTCCGAGCACGGGTCATTCTCGTAAAGTTGGAGCAGGGTGCTGTTGCTTTCGGAAGGTGGTACCGAAGCGTGGTCAAGTACATCCAGAATTGCACTACCCAGTCTATGATATTCAAACTCAACTTCACCGACCGCCTCAAGCAAACGTTCGATAGTGCCGAAGTCACCTGGCTGCCAGTTGCTCTGCAACAGGCGAACCCCCTCCGCCGCACGCTTTCTGTTGGACATAAGCTCCAGCGCCAACCGGCGGACATCCGGATCGCCTATCCGGCTCAATGCCCTGACTGCTGCGCTAGCAACACGCTCATTTTGGCTATGCGCTAAGTGGATAAGGCTCGCCGCTGGCTTTGGAAAATCCCGTTTCCAGAAAAATTGACGGAGGTAGCTTATAATCTGCTTATCATCCACGGCGGCCAGCAATTCATCCGCTGCCCACTCAAGATCCTCTGCACTTGCATCCCGACCCCATGTGTAAGGAATGTGTTGGCCTTGTGCGAATAGTTCCTTGACTGTAGCGCGGTCTAGAATGGGTTCAATTTTCTCATTCGTTTGCTCAGTGGATTCAGCTATGCGCATCAATCGGTCAAGTTCCGGGTCGCACTCACGGGCTTCCCGCAGGCTTGCATGTGCAACTTCCTTGCCATCCCTCTCGGCAAGCTCACTCACGATTGATTGAAAAACCCATTCTTCAGGACTTACTTTGCTCGCGAAACTGTGGAAACAGAATTTCAGTCCGGCGACCCCTTCCAGTCTGACCAAGGCGCGCATGCAGGAGTTTGCGACAGTGTCAAAATCAACGGAATGCAACAGGGACCGAAATGTGTTGCGATCCAGGTTGAGGTCGTCCGAAGCAAGGCTGCAAAGAATATCGAACATCTGTATCTGGTTGGTTTCGCTTCTCTCTCCTTTGGCCTCTCTAAAATACCGAAGCAAATTGTCCCAATAAAAGCGGCTTTCACCGGTCTCGCGTATCAGGCTGCAAAGATACGGCGCTCGGCGGGCCTCGCATTGTGGGTCGTAGACGAGATTTGTCTTGCAGGCGCGCATCAGCTCAACCTGAAATACCTGGTTGGCGGGATTCTTCCTGAGCAGGATCATCGCGCGCCCGAGGCCCTTTTTTAGTGCAGACGTGAACTCAGACCCTTGTGTCATCGGGCCTTCGGGCAGTCTTTTCTCGGAAGCCTGCAGCTTCGGCTGCGGTCATAAGTGGAACCGGCGTGCCTTGATCGAACAAAATGTTCACGCGCGGCTCAAACGGGTTCGAGGCTGCGTTGCGCGTGTTCGAGAACGGCGTCGATATGCGCGCGTTCGACGCCTGGAAACCACGTCAGGAACTCATCGACCGTCGCGCCGCCCTCTATACTCTCGAAGAGCGCCTTGACGGGCACGCGCGTGTCCTTGAACAGCCAGGCGCCGCCGACTTTTCCGGGTACCCGCTCGACGGCGGTGCATTGCGACCAGTCGATCATCACCATAAGGTGGTGAAGTTCACACGGAAAAGCAAGCAGTCCGATGCGGCGGTCCCGCGTCTGCCTCAAATTATAGCCCTTCTCCCCGGAGCGTGAGCGACGAGGGGGAAGGTGGATCGCCGCGTAGCCCTTCGCGCAGCGGCGAGACGGATGGGGGGCGACGCCGCACGAATGCCCAAATCAGACCCACCGCCAGCGCCGGCGCCTCGGTCATAGTCCGCAGCAACTCTCGTGCGAATGCGTGTGCCATCGCCCCCCATCCGTCACGGCCCGCGAAGTGCGGGCCGCGCCACCTTCCCCCTCAGCGCAAACGCGTTGGTGGGAAGGGCTATGATGTGGGCAGATTGGGGGACACACTATTTGATTGACGGAGCCAATTGCCGGGTATGGGTAGAAGCAACACTACCGGAGTCAATGTAGGCGCTATTGCCCTTGTCTTTTCGCGTCTTCGCGCTTTCGCGTGAGATTGTTCTGACGTCCTCTGTGCCGCAGAACCCTCACTCTACCATCGCAAACGTCAGCCCGGCATTCTCAACCAACCTCGCGATCAGCCGCTGCCCCATGGCCGAAGCCGGTGTCCAGAAGCCCCCGCCAACCATGTCGCGCCCGGTCTCGCTCAAACAAATCGCCGCTTCCGAAATCATCTTGGCGGTCGAGCCATAGCCGGGATCGCGGTCGCCGGTGACGCGTGCTTTGAAAATGCGGCCATCAAATGCGGTGCCGATGAACAACAGATCGAAGTTCCCACTCTCCCGCTGCGCCGGCGTCGGCCCTTCGC
>VFKO01000011.1 GCA_009885515.1 Rhodobiaceae bacterium
ACCGAAAATCAAACCAGCCAGCGTCCAGCCCAATCCCACTTCCACCGCATAAAACGTCGGCAGATGCACCGCCAGCGGCAGCCCCAAAGCCGCAATCGGCAGCCCTGGCAGCGAATAGGCGAACAACCAAGAGGGTTTCACGCGATCTCGTTGCGTCGTCGCTTCGGCCATGGGCACACGCTTCCTTGGGTTCTGGTATGGACAACTATGGACTGAGATTGACGGCGCGCCAACCCACACTTCTCAACCTTACGGAGTCCGGACCGGTCGAAGCAAGCTGGATCAGATAAGCAAGGTCTTTCTGCCGGCATTCACACACCTGAAATGTGCATTGAATGGAACTGTGCTCCACAACACTTTGAATCATTTGTATGAATGAGTGTTGGAAGAATTAAATCATTGTTATATGCATAGTTGGCGTAGACGAGACGTGACCCTTGGAATAAACAATGCGCACTGCAATACAACCAAGACTAGATCAGAGGAGCGGCAATTCAATGGCGCGGAAATCGAAAATCGATGACGAAAATGACGAACGCCCTGTCATTTTGATGCCCGACAATCTCATTGAGCTGACCGCCAATCTTGTATCGGCCTATGTCAGTCGCAATCAGGTTCCCATGATAGAGCTGCCGGGATTGGTTGCGATGTTTCACACCTCGCTGCGCAATGCCGTTTCTGGCAGCGTCGCCGCCGACATGGAACGAAAGCCAGCGGTCCCGATCAAGAAATCCGTCGGCGAGGAATTCATCGTCTGCCTGGAAGACGGCAAAAAACTCCGAATGCTCAAGCGCTATTTGCGCACCCACTACAACATGTCCCCGGAAGAATACCGCAAGAAATGGGACCTGCCGCACGACTACCCCATGGTCGCACCCGCCTATGCGCGCCTGCGCTCAGCCTTCGCCAAAAAAATCGGCTTGGGCCGCGTCCCCGTAGTCGGAAGAGGCCGGCGCTCAAAAGTCGCCTGAGCCTAAACTGTCCCCAATTTCGTCATGGCAGGGTCAAGCCCATCCATGACGGACATTTAGGGTTCCAACCGGACAGCCACAAAATCGGCATAATCACCGCACCTTTTGCGGAGAATATGCGGGTTAATCTCCGCACAATATGCGGCGATTATCGGAAAGAATTGGTGCGGGCGGCCGGAGTCGAACCGGCACAGGCCTTGCGGCCCAACGGATTTTCTTACCAGCTACGGCTTTCG
>VFKO01000537.1 GCA_009885515.1 Rhodobiaceae bacterium
AACACAGGTACAGAAACCACCATCGCCAACTCCATTTCGCTCTGCCATAAAGGCCCGCAAAACATTGAGGACACACTATGCCCAATTTCGACGCCATCGCCAGCGCCACCGTGCAAAAGGCATCTCACCTTGAACCGGCCTTCGTCCACCCCACCCAAGACAAAATCGCTGAACAAAAACTGGCAGGCCGCAAGAAACGCCCCAACATTCTGGTCTTCCTTATGGACGATGTCGGCTGGGGCGACTTCGGTTGCTACGGCGGTGGCGTCGCTGTCGGCGCGCCCACACCCAACTTCGACAAGATCGCCCGCAACGGCCTGCAGCTGACCTCGTGTTATTCCGAGCCCAGTTGCTCGCCTTCGCGCGCCACGCTGCTCACCGGCCGCGTGCCCAACCGCCACGGCCTGCATCGCCCGCCGATGTACGGCGAAGCCGGCGGCTTGCAAGGCGAAACCACCGTGGCGCAATTGCTGTCAGAGGGCGGCTACGTCACGCAAGCCGTCGGCAAATGGCATGTCGGCGAGAACATCGCGTCCCAACCCCAAAACGTCGGCTTCGACGATTTCTACGGCTTCCTTTCGGTCTCCGACATGTATTCCGAATGGCGCGACCCGCATTATTTCCCGGAGATCGTCTATTCCGACGCCCGCACCGAGTGGGTCAAAAACATGCCCTTCAACCGCTGCTTCGTCCACGCCAAGCGCGGACAGGCCGCAACGAACGTCGAAGAGGTGACCATCCCCATCCTGTCGCTGCTCGACGAGAAATGGTGCCAGTACTCGGAAACTTTTATCACCGGCATGGCGAAGAAAGACCAGCCCTGGTTGCTCTATCACTGCACCCGCGGCGCCCACTTCGACAACTACCCGCACGAAAAATTCCTCGGCAAATCCCCCGCCCGCCATCCCTACAAAGACACGATGCTGGAGATGGACGAGATCATCGGCCGCCTCGTCGAGACCCTGCGCGCCACCGGCCAGCTTGAAGACACGCTCATCTTCATCTCCTCCGACAACGGCCCGCATATGGAAACCTGGCCCGACTCGGCCTTCACGCCGTTCCGCTGCGCCAAGGGCTCAACCTGGGAAGGCGGCGTCCGCGTACCGGGCTTGATGATGTGGCCAGGCACCATCGAACCCGATCAAAAGAGCGACGGGATCTTCGACTTCAACGACATCATGCCGACCGCACTCGGCCTCGCGGGAGAATCCGCGCGCCTGCCCACGGATCGCTACATTGACGGCATCGACCAGACATCATTCCTGCTCGCCCCCGGCGGCGCATCGAACCGGAAATTTCATTACTATTGGCTGCAAGAAAACTTCTCGGCGCTACGCTGCGGTGAATACAAAATGGTGCTGACCGCAACCTCCGACGACGACGCAGGTTCAGCAGGCCCCGGCGGCTTCACCGGCACGCTGGAGCGCTACGCCTATGCGAAACTTTACAATCTCTGGCTCGACCCGAAGGAACAGCACAACTACATGACCCGCAAACTCGCCTACGTCGACGTCTTCCAACACGGCATCCGCCACCACCTCGGCACCTTCAAAAAATACCCGCCGAAAAAAGTGCTGGGCCAGAAAGCGAGTTGACCCCTGGGAGCGCCGGCTTCCAGCCGGCACTTTGTGACGCGGCGACGAAAGAGCCGGCAAAATGCCGACGCTCCCAGAGTCACAACAACCCCAACGCCGCCAACTCGCGCCGCAGTTTGTCCGGCAACCCCCCCGCGCCACCTTTGCCGATATCGGGCGGCGCTTCTTTGGCATCGAGATAGCGCCAGCCCTGAAAGGGGCGCCGCGGCCGCGGGCTGACCAGCACCAAGGCCTTGTCGTAAACCAAGTGACAGCGCCCCACGCCTTCACCATCGACGAACGGGCGAATGTCGAGCAGCTTCTGGCGCAGCGAGACATGTCCCTTGATCACCCAATAGAGCGAACCGCCATCGAGAACCTCTTCGCGGCGCTTGGGTACCATCCGCGTCGTATGTTTCAGCTCCCCCACCCGGCCGCGTTTTTTCTGCGCCGCCAGATGATCCTTTTGCCAGTCGCGCAAATCTTCGATCGAGTCAACGCCGACACAGAGTTTGACAAGGTGAAGGGTCAGTTGCCGCCCTTCATCTCATCGGCGTCAAGCGACCCGTCATTGTTCTTGTCGAGCAACGCAAAGCCCTTCATCTGGCCGGACTGGAACTCCTCGACCGAGACTTTGCCGTCGCCATTGCTGTCGAAATCCGTGCGCTGGTCGGCGCTCAGTTGAAATTCACCAGCGTCGATAAAGCCGTTTTTGTTCTTGTCAGCAAGCCCGGCAGTCCGCGCCACTTCATTGCGGAACTCCTCCTTGCTGACAAGGCCATCACCATTATAGTCGACAGATCCCGCCGCAGCGGCGGCCGCAGAAACCGTCAAGACCAAGACCGGGGCCAAAGCCAAAATACGCGTCACCATTGTGTTTTCTCCATTTTCAGCGAGTGTTTGAGGGGGAAGGCCCGCAGCAGCCACGAGAATATCATAGCAAAAGACCCCGTGCACAGTCTTGCTTTCTATCCGCAAGAGGCTTGTAATTCGCCCGATCAGTTTTGGAGAATCAAACCATGAATTTCACTTCGAGATTGCCGGTCGCCCTTGCGACGGCCTCCCTCAGCCTTGCCGTGCTCGGCACACTACCCGCCGCCGCCTCAGAACTCCGCTGCGGCTCCAGCTCAGGCGGAAACAACTATTGCCGCGCTGACACCACGCGCGGTGTCGAGCTGCTTTATCAACACTCCGGCTATGGCTGCTACCAGCACGATACTTGGGGATATGATGACCGTGGCATTTGGGTGTCCAACGGTTGCACCGCGACATTCCGCGTTGGAGATCCCGAACGCGAGCGCGAGCACAACGACGACGACACGGCCGCAAAAATCGGCCTCGGCGTTTTGGCCCTGGCCATCCTTGGCACCGCCGCCGCAGATCAGAACAACAACAATAGCAATCCACCGCCGAACGACTACGACGATTACGGCGATGAAGAAACGCTCATCATTTCATGCAATTCAAACAAGAACAAATACCGTCATT
>VFKO01000323.1 GCA_009885515.1 Rhodobiaceae bacterium
CGCATCTTAGATGCGTGATAATCTGATGGCTATCCAACTTGTCGGCGAAACAATCGATGCCAAACGGGCGCACCTTAGGGCCCAATCGGGCGAGCTGATCCAGCTTGTCCGTGGTGTTTATGTCGATCACGACGGGGACGCGGAGACCTCTATCCTCGGCCATGCCATCCGCATCGCCCATTATCTCTATCCAAACGCCTATCTGTCATCAGCGAGCGCGGTTCTGCTTGCGCCCACGCCCGACGGACGGCTTTTCATAAGCGGCCGGCGCAATCAACGCACGCGCCTGCGCACTCTTGAGATCGTCCAGAACGAGGCGCCTGCACATCCGTCGACCGCCATTGCGGTGATCGGCGACGACCTCGGGGAGTTGCGCATCGATGTGTCGTCGCCCCGCCAACGCTTCCTGGAGGCCTTTCGGCTGAGGAGTGAACATGCCAGCGCGGTCACTGCGGATATGCGAACCCAGATGGCGGCGCGCCTGGTTGAAGAGCACGGCTCCCTGCAGGCCGCAGCCGACGCGGTCTGGGCGTTGGCGCGCGAGAATGTTTGGTATCGCGAAGGGGAGGGCGCTGAGCGCTTCCTCCTGGCTCGGCCTGGAACGGCCAAGGCTCCGGTCAACAAGGCCGCGCTCGATCTTGTGGTCGCATGGCATGGCGACCCGCTTGGCAGGCTCACGCATGACGGCTTTGAATGGCGATGGAAACCTCAAAAGCGTACCGGACCGGCGCTGGTTCGGGAGACCACGCCGGGAAAGCTTCCGGCCTTCATCGAGTCGCTTCTGCCCGAAGGCTGGCTCGCGCAGGTCTTGCATGAACGCGACGAACGCGAGGCGCTTCGGCGAGGCCGACGCTATATGTCGAACATCGTCATCGTCCAAAACCGCGCGGAGCTGGCCGCCTTGGCGGCCGACGTCCTCGCTACGCCGCTTGCCGCCTTCACACATGCGGGCCGGTTCACTGGGCGCTATGCAGGGCCGGCGCGAGGGGAGATCGAGGAGACCTTCGAACAAAAGCTCGCGCGGATATATGCGCGCGCCGAGACGCCCCGCCTATCGGGCGTCCAGATCAAGGCTCCGATGAGCCTCGGCGCCGATGGCGATCTTGTCCCCGCCATCGACCAGCCGTTCACGCACATTCTCAAACCAGCTGGCACGGCCGGGTTTGAGATGCTGCCTGTCGTCGAATGGCTTTGCCTTGAGTTCGGCCGTGCCGCTGGCTTTGAGGTGCCCGCAGCGGCGTTGATCGAGATGCCGGAAGGCATGTTGCCGGCCTTGGTGGTCGAGCGCTTCGATATCCGGTGCGGTCCGCAGGACCAGCGCCGCCTGGCTCTGGAGGATTTTTGCTCCATTTTGGATCTTCCGGCCTCGGCGAAATACGACGGCACGATCGAACGCATCGCCAGGGGTCTGCGACCTCTATCGACGGATCCGGCCGCTGACATCGATATCCTGTTCCGTCGCGCGGTCTTCGCCTGGCTGATCGCTGATGGCGACATGCACCTGAAGAATCTCGCGCTGCTGAAGACCGCCGACGCAGGCGCCAAGGCATTCACGGCGGTGCGGTTCGCGCCGCTCTATGACGCAGTCACCACGCGGGTCTTCCCCGGCCTTGGCAGCGACCGCATGGCTCTGAAGCTCAACGGCA
>VFKO01000231.1 GCA_009885515.1 Rhodobiaceae bacterium
CGCCGCCATCCAGAAGATGCACATAGGCATCATCGCGCTTGTCTAAATAAGACGAAGCGACTTCCGCCAAATGCCGCCGGCGCGAAAACTCATCGTCGATTCTCAGATAATCGTCCACCCACGCAGGCCGCGTGCACGATTGCGTTTCGTCGGCGGAATAGTTGCGCAGACTGATCGGCGAAAACAGAACCGGAAAGCCATTGGACGCCGCCACCGCGCGCGCCACAGGCAAGGTCGTAATGTCGGAGCAGATCCAGTCGAAACTGTCCTGGCTGAAAATGAATGGCGTCTCATTGGCGAAGTCGGTGGCCTGCACACCCAGGAAAGGCCGCCCGAGCTTCGCCAGCGCCCCATAGTCGGCACCCTGAAACAAAAGCTCGTCATAGATGCGAGCCATTTCGTCGTTGGAGCCCCAATCCGGATTGAAGGCCCAATCCCAATGCCACGGCAGCAGATACATCCCGAAAATATCGGCGTTGAGGTCGTATTTCAGGAATTCATCCGTATACGTCTCAAACAGCGCCTCGCGCTTGAGCGCAAATGCCGACGCCGTAAAGCTTCCGCCCGAAACGCCCGTGACAACATCGATCTCTTCGGTAAGCCGTCGCGCCCCTAGCCCGAAATCGGCACTGATCTCGCGCAACCCCGTCAGCACGCCATAGCCGAATGCCGACGAACGCTTACCGCCGCCCGAAAACGCCAACGCCACGAACAGTTCTGGCGATGTCGCGTCGGGGATGGAGGTGATACGATAGGCGTCGCCGTGGATCGCCGTTTCAAGTGGCCGGTTCTGTTCGGCACTCAACGACGAACACCCCGCCACCGCCGTAAAGGCGCAGAGCGCGAGAACTCTTTTCATCCAACCACTCCCCGTTTTGCACCGGATCGCGAATCACTGGTGCATGGGGGGAGTCTAAATCGAGACAGCGCGCGCCGCTGCCAAGCTTGTCCTCGCAAAGCCTTACTTCGACTTGGAGCCCTTGCCGATATTCACCGTGGTTGTCTGCGACCCCTGAGGGTTCGCGGCGATGGTTTTGACTTTGGCATTGGCTTTCGGCTTTTTCTTCTCGCGGTTGCTGCGCATTTGACCCTTGGCCATGAAATTTCTCCTTGTTGGCGTTGCAGGAACTGCTCTTATGCCACAGATTCGATTTTGTTTCGACACCAGCCTGAACGAGCCCCATGTCCGACCCGCATCGCCCCCTGCGCCGCTCCGAGCTCGAGCAACTCGAATATCTCGACTCGATGGAAGGCATTACCAGGGCCGAGGCCAGCGCCCCCCCTTCCCTCCTCAGCCGCCTGCCGCGCGGCGCCCTGCTGCACGCGATCTACCCCGGCGTTCTCGTCGCCTTGACGATCGGCCTGGCCTCGACCTTCCTCTCCGACCACTACGGCGCGCCGGTGATGCTGTTTGCCCTGCTCATCGGCATGGCGTTTCATTTCCTGCACGAAGAAGGCCGCTGCGTCGCGGGCATCGAGTTCGCCTCGCGCACCATCTTGAGGCTCGGCGTCGCCCTGCTGGGTATGCGCATCACCTTCGACCAGATCGCAAGCCTGGGGCCAGGCCCGGTGCTGATGGTAATCGTCGGTGTCGCCACCACAATCCTCTTTGGCCTCGCACTCGCCCGCGCCCTCAAGCTCACACCGACCTTCGCCGTCCTCTCCGGCGGCGCCGTCGCCATTTGCGGCGTCGCGGCAGCGCTCGCCATCGCCTCGGTCCTGCCCCGCACCCCGCAAACCGAGCGCGACACCATCCTCGCCGCCATCTCGGTCACGGCCCTCTCGACACTGGCGATGATCGCCTACCCGATCTTCGTGGGTTACGCCGGCTTCAACCACGAAATCGCAGGCATCTTCCTCGGCGGCACCATCCACGACGTAGCCCAGGTCGTGGGTGCCGGCTACATGATCTCGCCCGAGACCGGCGACATCGCGACCTACGTCAAGATGCTGCGCGTGGCGATGCTCTTGCCGGTCGTCCTCGTCATCGCCCTCGTCATCGCCCGAACGGGCTCTGCCGGCGAAAAGCGCCAGGCCACTCTCCTGCCCACATTCCTCATCGGTTTCGCAGTCCTGGTCGCCATCAACTCGACCGGCCTGATCCCCAAAGAAGCAGGCCAAGCCATCAACGATATCTCAAGATGGTGCCTCGTCACTGCCATCGCGGCCCTCGGCATGAAAACGAGCTTCAAGAAACTGATCGAAGTAGGCTTCCGCCCCGTAGGCCTCATGCTGGCCGAAACCGCCTGGATCGCAGGCGTCGTGCTGGTGGCGGTGGTGTGGCTCATTTAGCTGCCCACTAAACTTACTTCCGCCAACACAGCATCACATTGGCCAAACTCCGCCATTTTTCGCATCACAAAGGCATCACTTTCCGTAACAGATGCATCACAGATTTGGGGGGCGTGGGCAGGCAGCCATCGCCGGGTACATCCACTACCTGGGTGACTTATAAATGCCTGCCTGATCAACTAGCGTTATTCGTACCTGACCCCAATAGCGCAGCAGCGCACCTCAAGTTGGGCTCAAGGATCATGCAAGGGTTCCGCCAAAACTCAAAACGCCATCCGTCCGCCGTGGTTTGCAGGAATGCTCCAGCCTTCCGCGATCAAACCATCGACGACGCGATAGATAATCATGCCCTCGGATTCTCCCGGCGCCTCACCATTGCGAGACTTCACAGTGAAGAACACGAGCTCCCCCACGAGAGTGGGTTCGCTGAGCTGGTTCGCAGATGCTGGATAGGTCCGATACCACTCCGTCAGCATCGCCATGCAGTCCGGGGGGCTGTAGTTCTTCGCACGGGAAAAGCTGCCCGAGATACGCCACAAGGCACCCGGCGCCCAGCAGCGAAGGGCGCGAAGAGGCCCGAAAGGCCGATGCATGGCTCTACGCCAGCTTTCTCAACTACCGGCGGATCACACAGTCCCTGATCGCCGATGGCGATGAGGTGGCATTGGAGTGGCGACTATTGGGAACGAGTGTCACGGGAAAAACGGTCGACTGCCCGATCATGAGTCGGATGCGCATAGTCGACGGCAAGATCGCAGAGGCAAGGATGTACGGCGACTGGGCGCCGATTATTGCAGCTATGCAGCCGGGATGATGGGTAACACATTCACCCTGGAGGTAGAACCAGCGCCAAGAATTGAAGAATCGGGGTCGGACACCCACCTCAAAGTGTCACCGTATCAAAACGGTGTCTGACCCCACTTTCCGTGCCCCAGGCGGCCGCCCAGCGGGCGCATTTCAAAACTAAAAGGCAACTACAATGCTAGGCCATGAATTCAAACGCAGATGTCGACTTGGCGACCGCAGGAGGCTCTTGCCTGTCTCGCGTTCCATTGAGCCGCACGGCTTCTCGCAATACGAACCTGATGTGCCTTTCCCCGAAATAGGGGACATCGGAAAGAGCAGCTTTCACCCGACGGCCGGAAGACTCGAGCCAAAGTGAATCTGCATTTTCTTTAACGGCTGGCCTCGATCGGCATGACCGTATACGCACCGTTGCTTGTTTGCATCAGGAACTTGCGGTCCAGGACGGTCACGGATCCTCGGCCTAGTGTAATCAAGCCTTTGTGCACAAGCGACCCAAGAGCAATAGTGACACCGGCACGCCGGACGCCAAGCATCATGGCAAGAAATTCGTGCGTCAGGTGAAGCGAGTCGCTGTCCCCGCGGTCATGGGCCATGAGCAGCCACCGGGCCAGTCGCTCCTCGATTTTGTGCATTGAGTTCGAGAGTACTGTCGCGGAGATCTGGACTGTGAAGGCGTGTCCGGCACGAAGCAGGGCAAGCCTCAGCGTTGGGCTATGAGCCATCGCGGTCCGGAGGTTGTCCGCTGAAATGCGCATTCCGGCGCCGGCTGACTGCATGAAGGTCGCGTTGTTGGTGCGTGTAGCACCCATGATAACAGCGAGGCCCGTCATTCCTTCGCGCCCGATGATGCCAACCTCGATACTGTTGCGAGGCCCCCTCGCCACGACTGACGCAAACCCGCTCGTGGGGAAATAGACGTAGTCGATGTTCTGGTTCGGTTTTTCTAGATGTTTACGCAGCGGCAGTTCGACAGCGGACAGATTGCGCTTCAACAGCGCCTGGTCATCACTAGAAAGGCTGCAGAACAGACGATTCCTCCCCCCCCCCCCCCCCCC
>VFKO01000199.1 GCA_009885515.1 Rhodobiaceae bacterium
AACAACAATCCCGCCACCGTCCAATTGCGCTGGCTGAGTTTGCGTTTCTCTTCGGGGGTCAGGTTCATTGGGGCGCGAAGCCTACCAGCCGCTCAACGGCCAAGGCGGTAAAGACGGCAAAGAGGTAGAAAATCGAGAAGGCAAACAGCCTGAGGGCGGCGTTGCGTTCGTGCGCGGGAGAGGCGCGCCACAGGACCAGCGCAAAGCCGATATAGACAACGCTGAGTGTTGCTGCGACTGAGCCGTAAACGATCCCGGTCAGTCCCATCGAACTAGGCGCCAGCGCTACGACTGAGAGCATTACTGAATACATGAGGATTTGGCTGCGGGTTTCTTGCGAGCCTTTGACGACGGGCAGCATCGGCACTTTGGCGCGCGCGTAGTCTTCGCTGCCTGCCAGGGCCAGCGCCCAAAAATGCGACGGCGTCCAGATGAATATGAGTGCAAACAGCAGCCACGGCAGCGTGTCGAAGGCGTTGCCGGTGACCGCTGCCCAGCCGATGACCGGAGGGAGTGCGCCGGCGGCGCCGCCGATGACGATGTTTTGCACCGTCAGGCGCTTGAGCCACATGGTGTAGACAAAGAGATAGAAGGCGATGGTTGCCGCCAGTAGAATTGCGGGGACGTAGCCGACCAGGAATGCCATCGTAAAGACGCTGAATGCAGCCAAGATCGTTCCGAATTCGAGTGCGCCCTGGCGGGTGATGAGGCCCGCCGGGATTGGCCTTGTGCGGGTGCGGGTCATGATCGCGTCGATGTCGGCGTCGAACCATTGGTTCAGAGCGCCCGCCGCCCCTGCGCCGACCGCGATGCACAGCAAAGCCGTTGCCGCCAGCAAGGGATGGACGGCGCCGGGGGCTGCGATCATGCTGGCGAGGGCCGTGAACACCACAAGCGACATCACCCGCGGCTTGAGCAGCGCCAGATAATCGGCGGGGCCCGCGAGTGATGGGCGAGATGCGGTGTCTATGGTGGTCAATGCCCGTGACCTTTGTCGGAGATTTTCGGCAGGGTGTTGAACTGATGGAACGGCGGTGGTGAAGGCAGCGTCCACTCCAGAGTCGTGGCGCCCACGCCCCACGGATTGGCCGCGACTTTGCGTTTGCTCATGAACATCTCGATGATGACCGCCAGGAATACCAGGGTGGCGAACGCCGAGATGAACGAGCCAATTGAGGAGATGTAGTTCCAATAGGCGTAGGCATCAGGGTAATCGACGTAGCGGCGTGGCATGCCTGCCAGACCTAAGAAATGCTGCGGGAAGAAGGTCAGGTTGACGCCGACAAAGGTCGACCAGAAATGGGCCTGGCCCAAAAACTCGTTGTATTGGTAGCCCCACATTTTTCCCGACCAATAATAGAAGCCGGCAAAAATGGCGAAGACGGCGCCGAGGGAGAGCACATAGTGGAAATGAGCGACGACATAATACGTGTCGTGCAGCGCCGTATCGATGCCCGAGTTTGCCAGCACCACGCCGGTGACCCCGCCGACTGTGAACAAGAAGATGAACCCGATAGCCCAGAGCATCGGCGTCTTAAACTCGATCGAGCCTCCCCACATGGTGGCGATCCACGAGAAAATCTTGATGCCGGTCGGTACGGCGATGACCATGGTGGCGGCGAGGAAGTAGGCCTCGGTATTGACGCCCATACCGGCCGTGTACATGTGGTGGGCCCAGACGACGAAGCCGATGGCACCGATTGAGA
>VFKO01000276.1 GCA_009885515.1 Rhodobiaceae bacterium
CTGCGGCCTCAATTTTGGCGGCCATTTCCGGATTCTCGCTCAAGAAGACTTTCGCGTTCTCCCTGCCCTGCCCGATGCGCTGGTTCTCGTAGGAGAACCAAGAGCCGGATTTTTCGATGATGCCGGCCTTTGAGCCCAAATCGACCAATTCACCCACTTTGGAAATACCCGAACCGTACATGATGTCGAACTCGACCTGGCGGAACGGTGGGGCGACCTTGTTCTTGACGACCTTGACGCGGGTCTGGCTGCCGACCACATCGTCGCGTTCCTTGATGGCGCCGATGCGGCGAATGTCGAGGCGCACCGAGGCGTAGAACTTCAATGCGTTGCCGCCGGACGTGGTTTCCGGGCTGCCGAACATGACACCGATTTTCATGCGGATCTGATTGATGAACAGCACCATCGTGTTGGAGCGCGAGATCGAGCCCGTCAGTTTGCGCAGGGCCTGGCTCATCAAACGGGCTTGCAGACCGGGGAGTGAATCGCCCATTTCGCCTTCGATTTCGGCTTTTGGTGTGAGGGCCGCGACCGAGTCGATGACGATGATGTCGACGGCACCTGAGCGCACAAGCGTGTCGGTAATCTCCAGTGCCTGTTCGCCAGTGTCAGGTTGCGACACCAACAGTTCGCCGATGTCGACGCCGAGTTTCTTGGCGTAGCCGATATCGAGGGCGTGCTCGGCGTCAACGAAGGCAGCGATGCCGCCGGCCTTTTGCACTTCTGCGACCACGTGGAGTGCCAAAGTCGTTTTGCCGGACGATTCCGGGCCGTAGACCTCGACCACACGGCCACGCGGTAAACCGCCAATGCCGAGGGCGATGTCGAGGCCCAGCGAACCGGTGGAGACCGATTCGATTTCTGCGACTTTTGGGTTGGCGCCGAGTTTCATCACGGAGCCCTTGCCGAAGGCGCGGTCGATTTGGCTTAAGGCTGCTTCCAGGGCTTTTTTGCGGTCCATTCCGTCCTGCTGTTCTACTACTCGGGCTGGGGCACTCATTTGATCTCTCCTTAAATCATGGGGTCTGGGCGGCTGCAACTTTGGTAAACGTACGGCGTTTGTTCTGAATTGCCAAATACTGGTCAACATATTGATTTTTATGATACTCTGGACTTTGTTCTCAGAACATTCTGAAAACTATATCGAAAATTTATCCCGTTCAGCAACGTACCTGTGTTAATGCGTTATCCATGTCAAAGAAGCCAACCCGATTGCCCCAAACGGACCCTCGCGATGTGATGGCGAAATTTGACCGGCTGCTGGCTGCCATGGCGCCAAAGTCAGTGGCTCCGGAACGGCCGACCCAGAAAATTGTGCGGCGCGGAAAGAAGAAGGCGCGCGCGGCTACATCGCCAAATGCGTCTTGATTTCGTGCGACATGCGCCAGGCGGTTTTGTAGGTGACGGCCAATTGGCGCTGGACCTCGCGGGCCGTCATACGCTTGTGGCCGGCGCAATAGAGAAACATGACGTAAAACCAGTCTTGCAGCGGCGTGCGGCTGCGGGCAAACGGTGTCCCCGCTTTAGGGTGAATGTGGCAGGCGCACCACTGGCAGACGAAAGCCTGTTGCCGGCGCAGGCGGTGAAACTTGCCCACCCGTGCGCATTTTGGGCACGGGCCCGGATTGCCGAAACGCAGTTTGAGCAGGTAATTGAGGCAGGCGTCTTCCGTGGGAAAGCGCTGCGCGAAAACGCGGTAGAGGATGGTTTCGGGGTCGGGGGTGGTCACTCAACTTCCCATCACAGCGCATCACCCGTCGTTGATGTCATCATGATACCATGCGGCCTACCCCTCTTCCAGAACCTCTTTCACCTTGCCGGTCAGCGCTTTCAGCGAGACGGGTTTGGCGAGGAAGTGGAGGGGTTCGGGCAGATCATTTGAGTTGCGGAACACGTCTTCGGCGTAGCCCGACATAAAGATCGTGCGCAGGCCCGGTTTGATTTCGCGGGCGGCTTTCACGAGCGTTGGCCCATCCATCGACGGCATCATCACGTCAGACACGATCAGGTCGATCTGGCCATCGTAGGTGCGAACGATTTCGAGGGCCTCTTCGCCGCCACAAGCGTCTAGCACCTTGTAGCCGCGCATTTGCAACGCACGCATGGCAAAGTCCCGGACGGCATCTTCATCCTCGACCAGCAGAATTGTACCAACGCCGGTGAGGTCGCGCTGTGCCGGCTTGTCCAATGCCGGGGCTGGTACTACCGTCGGCAGCGGAATGTGGCGCGGGAGATAAACGCGGAAGACCGTGCCTTTGCCGGGCTCGGATTCAGGGAAAATGTAACCACCGGTTTGTTTGACAATGCCGTAGACCGACGCCAGGCCCAGGCCCGTGCCGTGACCTTTTTCTTTGGTGGTGAAGAACGGTTCAAAAATCTTGCCGAGATTTTCTTTTGGTATACCGATGCCGGTGTCTTGCACGTCGATCGTCACGTAATCGCCCGACGGCATGAGAACCTGGCCATATGACCGCGTTTCCTGCAGGCTCAAGTTGGCCGAGCGAATGGTGAGTTGTCCGCCGTGGGGCATGGCATCGCGGGCATTGACGGCCAGGTTGATCAGCGCGTTTCCGAGTTGATTTTGATCGGCCATAACGGGCCATAAATCGCGGCCGTGTTCGACCTTCAGTTTCACCCGGTCGCCGATGAGACGCCGCAAGGTGATGGACCAATCGGCCACAAGATCGGTCAGGTTGAGCACTTCGGGTTCAAGCGTTTGGCGGCGCGAAAAGGCCAGGAGCTGGCGCACGAGGGATGCCGCGCGCAAACCGGTGTTGTGGATGTTGTTCAAGTCGGCAAACGACGGGTCGCCAGGCTGATGGCGCTGCAGCAGCAATTCCGCAACACCGTTGATGACGGTGAGGAGGTTGTTGAAATCGTGCGCGATGCCGCCGGCAAGCTGACCGACGGCTTGCATTTTTTGCGATTGAGCGAACTGAGTTTCGAGGGCGGTTTGACCGGTTGTGTCAATGAGATAGACCGCAAAGATCGCATCAGAGCTTTCTTCAGGGTGGAAGCGGCTGGCAAACAATTGCGCGGTACGTTCATCGCCCGATTTAAAGCGCACTTCAACCGGCGCGCGTGAGACCTCGCCAACGGCAAGGGATGTCAGTCGCGCCCGTGTTTCCTGAACGGTTTGATCGCGGAAGAAACTATAGACCGATTTGTCTTTGAGTTTGCGCTGATCGGCACCGGTCAAAACGGCAAAACCGGCATTGGCTTCGACAATTGTACCGTCAGCCGTGATGAGCGCTATGCCGATGGGCGCGTCCTGGATGAATTTCGGAATGTGCGCTTCGGCGCCGCCCAAACCCGGAAGCATGGGTTGTTCCATCGGGCGAAGCTGAACCACGACGGATTGGCGCGCAGGCTCAACGCTTTGCAGCAGGGGCCGTCGTGGTGAACTATCAGTGATGCGCCAGACGGTATGGCCGAGGCCGCTGATGGGGGCCACGGCGACGTGAACCCATTTTCCGGCGGTGTTCTTGAGCTTTAGTTCTTCTTCGCGCCCTTCTTTGAGACTTGCGGCGCGGACCAGAGCGTAGAGGCGTTGAGCGGTATCGGTGTCGGATGAAAATCCGGCCACGGGCAGTACGTCACCACCGGAGAGGCTGCGGCCGAAAAGTTTTCGCCATGCAGGGTTGGCATAGGCAATTGAGCCATCGGGCGAGGTGATGGCGCAGGCGCGATGATCAGTGTCGAGCGCCATTCCGAACAAGCGCGCGGGCGCTTCGGCGGGGACCAGGCGACCGGAGGTGATCGCAAATATCAATGCCGAGCCGCACAGGGTGATCCCGATGAGAAAAGCCAGGCCGCCAAAGCCTGCCGCGGACGGCCAGGCCACGACCGCCAACCCGACCAGGCAGGCGAGGCCGAAGAGACCCATCGCGATTTCAGCATTTGAAAAATCAAGCGGCAGCTTCCACCACGCCGCACTGGCTGGAGGGGCTTGGGGTGGTTCGCTGGGCGGAGGTGCCGACTCTAGTGCTGATTTCATCGCGCCCATCTTGCCTGATTCGTCGAACAAAGCGACGGCGTAGTGCGGTTAGGTTTTGGCTGTCGTCATAGGCTTACGAGAATTTTCTGAACTAATTTGTTTGAGCCTGGCTTTAACTATCTGTTCGCCCTCACTTCTCGGGGCGTGTCATCTTTAAGCGACGCATGCTGAGCTATTTTGCCTTGGTGACTGTCCTATCTTTGCGAAAATCCGGCTCGAAACAGCCAGAACAATCAGGGCGAACAGGACACAGGACACTGTCCCAGAACACTGTTCGCGCTGTCCTGTTCGCCGCCCGATGTTATCGTGTCGTACACCTCCACCGCGCGTGCTGCATGGGAGAGCAGGCCGGCGAATACAAAGAGCGCAATCAAGAATAGAGACTTCCACATGAGTATCCCTTTCGCTGTTGGAGCCTTTGCTTAGCAAGGCCATTTTGAAGACCGGACCCGTCAGGCTTGACGGAGTCTTCCACCATCCAAATTACAGCGCCGAAATGCGCAGAAAGCGCCGAGAATTAAAAGTGAACAAATTGTCGCATTAGATTATATTTGCTAAAGAGCGCGGCGCGCCGCCCTTGCCCGAAAGCGTGTGCGCGTGTCGTCAGCGGCTGGAAGGTTGGGGAAAGCCCGGGCTGTCGCCGAGCGCAAAAGCGGCCGCGCGGGATTCGCGGCGGGGCGCGGAAGCGTGAGCGGTGGGTGCGCTTGAAATCGATGAGTGGTGTGCATTGGCGAGAGGACAACGCTATGTTAGGCACTTGTCCTGTCCGATTTTAGTTAATACGTATCATGTCACCGTGTTTCGGCGTGGAAATCAGAACAGCAAGAAATGTGGGTAATTGAAAGCTTCGGCGGAGGGTTACAATGGATCCACCCATTCGGTCCGAGTCTGCCCAAGTGGGTAGACAGCAACATGCCGTAGGATTACCAACCAGATCGCCAACAAAATGAAAAAAGGGGCCCGGACGAACCGGACCCCTCTTCGGCAACCATCATCGTTGCCAGTACTCGACGTTACTTACCGGTTTCCGCGCGGTCCTTCACCAACGGCCCAGAAAACGTGCGTCAGCGTCTTGGCGCCGGGCCCGTCGATGCGTTCAAACATGTCCGGTCGGCCGTCCGGAAGGAAGCGAATGGCACGGCCCCACTCGGCGGGAGTATCGCCCACCGCAGCAATGGAGGCAGTGCTCGCGGCGATGTTCGTGGAGGTATCCGTGTGAAGGTAAATTGCCACGAGTTGGTCATAGTCATGACCATTGGGGTGCTGATTGGAGCCCGGACTATTGGTGTAGTCCATGCAGGTATCCAGATTGAGGTTGCTGAAGTTTTCGTCCTGGTGGCCCAATCCGAACGTATGACCTATCTCCTGACACATCACAAGGTTCCGCCACGCGACCGTGTCGTACTGCGCCAAATTGAAGTAAGTGTCGTTCAACTTTACAATGCCCTGCGTAATGTGGGTCCCACCGGTGATCGAAATGCTGGCGATGCCTAGCCAGCCTCTCTGGCCGTAAAGGGCATTGCAGACCTCAACCCTGCCAGCAACAGCGTTGCATCGCTTTGGATCACCAGCCTGCCCGGCGACGTCAGTGGTGTCGAGCACCGTGGACTTGCTCCAGTCAGTGTGGGAAAGATTGAGATGTGAGTCCCATCTTGCACTGACGTTGTCACCGAGTTTGAGCGTGAACGGATTGGAAGTCCTCGCCCAGTGATATCCGCCCCACGAATGGTTGGCGAATGCAGGCGTTGCAAGAGCGATAAGCGGCGCTGCGATTGCAGACGCCAAGAGCCAGTTTTTCATTTATGTCTCCTCCAGGAAAAAACCCGCAATTGAAGAAAGCGCGACAACCGAATCTGGATCGCAAATGTTTCGCGCCAGCCTCGCGTCAATACGGCTGTTTGAAACACTACTGGATTTAACTGAAAGGTCAATCGACCACGACCCAAATAGTCCTGAAATCTGCTTACAGGCGGCAGGCGGCGCATGGGTAAACCAATTCACCCGTCAAGCGAAAGTCCAGCGTTACGAACGCCAGGTAGGTTGTTTCGGACCTAGTTTTGAGTAGTTCCGGTTGCTTCCGGGGTATGTGGGGATTGTGGCAGGACCTGGAGGGGAGCCCCGCTTGGTGAACTATTTCCGCCCGTCCCTTCGGACTGTCGATGTCGCACGATGCGAGGTGTGATGATGATGTACAGCTCGGTCTTGGTGATGCTGGATGATTCATGGCTGAACAGATCGCCGAGCAACGGAATGTCCCCGAGAATTGGGATCTTGGAGTCCGACCGCAACACATTTTCCAGGGTCAGCCCGCCGATCACAAACGTCTCGC
>VFKO01000438.1 GCA_009885515.1 Rhodobiaceae bacterium
TATTTCTGCAGCGTGACACCCTTGCCTCTCGCCATTTCCGGCACTTCACTGAGCTTGAAGATCACCATCTTCCGGTTCTCACCGATCAGCGCCACATGATCGCCCTCGACCGGCGTGCACACCTTGGCTTCCTCTAGCGGATCGACATTCAACACCTGCTTGCCACCGCGCTTCTGCGCCACCACTTCATCTTCCGGCACTATAAAGCCGCGCCCCGTGCTCGACGCGACCAGCAACCGCCGCCCCGGCTCGTGCACGAAGATCGCAACGATATCCTGATCGTTTTCAAGATCGCACATCAGGCGCACCGGCTCACCATGTCCCCGGCCTCCAGGCAACTGTGCACAATCCAGCGTAAAGAAGCGCCCGTTGGTAGCCAGAACCAGCAGCTTGTCCGTCGTCTGCGCCTGTATAGAAAACCGCGCCTTGTCGCCGTCCTTGAACTTGATCTCGTCGCCTGATTCGATGTGCCCCTTCATCGTCCGGATCCAACCCTTGTCGGAACAAATCACCGTGATCGGCTCCTTCTCGACCATGGACTCCAGCGGCGCGTCGTCAACCGACGGCGCACCGGCAAATGTCGAACGGCGTTTACCCAACAATGTCTTGGCGCCGAACTTGGCGCGCAACTCCTGAAAACTCGTCTTCAACCGGTCATTCTGCAAGTCTTCCGACTTGACCAGCGCCTTGAGGTCCCTCTGCTCGGCCTGCAGCTCCTTGTGCTCTTGCCGGATTTCAATTTCCTCAAGCTTGCGCAAGCTGCGCAAACGCATGTTCAGGATCGCTTCGGCCTGCATGTCCGAAAGCTTGAACGCCTTGATCAACTCGACCTTCGGCTCATCCGACGTGCGGATGATCTTGATCACCTTGTCGATGTTCAAAAACACCGACAGATAACCGTCCAAAATCTCCAACCGGTCGGCAATTTTAGCCAAGCGATGCTTCGCCCGGCGGATCATCACTTCGCGCTGATGATCAAGAAACGCGATCAGCACCTGCTTCAGGCTCATCACGCGCGGTGTCTGACTGGCATCCAGCACGGTCATGTTCATCGGAAACCGGGTTTCGAGATCCGTCAGCCGAAACACATGCTCCATCAAGAACTCAGGTTCGACCGTGCGGTTCTTGGGCACCAGCACCAAACGAATGTCTTCCGCCGACTCGTCACGCACATCATCAAGCAATGGCAGCTTCTTCTCACCGATCAGATCGGCAATCTTTTCAACCAGCTTGGACTTCTGCACCTGGAACGGAATTTCCGTCACCACAATGATCCAGGTCCCGCGAGCGCCTTCCTCTTTCGTCCAGCGCGCCCGCACCCGGAACCCGCCTTTGCCGGTCCGGTAGGCCTCGGCGATCGACTCCGCCGGCTCGACCACAATCCCGCCCGTCGGAAAATCAGGCCCCTTGATATACTGCAGCAACGTGTCTTCCCGCGCGTTCGGCGCACCCACCAGATGGATCAAAGCTTGCGCCACTTCATCCAGATTATGCGGTGGAATATTTGTCGCCATGCCGACGGCAATTCCAGACGCGCCATTCGCCAATAGATTGGGAAAGCCTCCGGGAATAATGACCGGCTCTTTGTCCTCGCCATTATAGGTCGCGCGATAGTCGGCCCCGTCGTCGCTCAATCCCTCGAGCAAAATTTGCGCGATTTCCGTCAACCGGCTTTCGGTGTATCGCATAGCCGCCGGATTATCGCCGTCAACATTGCCGAAATTGCCCTGCCCATCGATCAACGGGTAGCGCAGGGAAAAATTCTGCGCCAGGCGTACCAGAGCGTCATAGATCGACTGATCACCATGCGGGTGGAATTGACCCATCACATCGCCGACGACGCGCGCACACTTCTTGAAACTGGAATTCGGATCAAGACCCAGACGCTGCATCGCAAACAACAGCCGCCGGTGCACGGGCTTCAAGCCATCGCGCACATCCGGCAGCGCGCGCTGCATGATCGTCGACAGCGCGTAAGCCAGATATCGCTCACCCAGCGCGTCCTTCAGATCGACTTCACGCACAACGTCGTCAAGCGCCATCTCGAATCCCTTTGTTTAAGCGAGGACCGCTTGACTAGCGGTCTGCCTTGTCCGCCGCAAGCCGTTGAGTGAGCCGCAATCGCGCCAGTGGCATAACACCGCCATGCGGTTCCAACACGATGCGCTCCAGGAAAAAGCCCGTCAGCGCAAGGCCTTCCGCCAATTGCGTCACGTCAGCGGTGTATTCGTGCGACACCAGAAAGGGCGGTAACGGCAAAAGCCGCCCAGCATACGGCCGCGCTGCACTTGCCGTCACCGCCCGTCCGGTTTTTGGGGAAACATGCGTCAGTCCCGTTTTCGCGCCCGTGACCGCACACTGACTCAGATCAAGACCAAATCCCAAATCTTCAAGCAGCACCAACTCGAACTCGACATGAGACTTGATCCAATCCGGCGAGCGCTCCCGCATCATCATCTGCAACAGACCGTCGAGGGCGTCATAGACGCGCCCATGAACTTCTCGTTCGGGAAGCGTTGCGGCACACATCGCGCAGGCCGCAGTCAAACCATCCAGCTTCAAGGCATCTTCAAAAAAATGCGCAGCGCGCGCCGCCACCAGCTCAAGAGAATAATTTCCCAGTTGCTGATCCAGGCGGGCTCGCCAATGCAACGACAGGATGTTCCCGGGCTCAAGCATTCCCTTGGTGCGCTTCGACGACGCCCCGCGGATCAGGCCAAGATGCCGACCATGACTTCGCGTCAGAGCTTCAAGGATGGCAGAATGCTCGCCAAATGGGCGAACTCCAAGCACGATCGCGTCGTCAGTCCATTCCATATTGAAAGCCGAAAAAATTGGTTACCATCATTGCACCTCTGCCTAAAGCGCACTAGCCTAGGGCGTCGCTGACTTTCGGCCCAGAAGGGGACACTGCAGACAGTGTCATCCCAGCCCGTGCCAGCGTTTGCTAACACCAACACTAATCAGGGATGAAATCATGCGCATTCTACTCTCCGCTCTGGCGATTGCCGCCGCATCACTCACGGCACTTCCGGCCGCCGCTCAAGGATTGACCAATGAAAAGTCCCAGATAGAGGCCCTGACGGCTGCAAACGTGACGGAGATTTTGACCGAGCTCGGCGCTCAGAATGTCAAAACGAACGACAAGAACGGCAGAACCATCATCACGTTTGACGACCGGGGCATTCCTTACAATATCGGAATAGTGTGCGACAATCTCGGCTGCACCTCACTCCTCATGCTCGTGGGATTAAACACCGGCCCCAAAAAATACCCACTAGATGTTTTGAACTCGGCCAACTTGGAAAACATGATCGTCGCAGTCACTCAATCTGATCAAGACACGATCCTGATCAGCCGGTTTACGTTTACTGACGGCGGTGTTTCAAAAAAGAACATCGCAGTCAACGTAGGCAGTTTCGTGCGCGCTGTGGGTGATTCGATCAAATTTCTGAACACTCAAATTGTGGCAGGATACCAACAAGGCAGCCCATCGCAGTTCCAGCCGGTGTCGATGACCACGAATCTGCTTCGTCCCGAAGCCATTCAGCCTGAAGACGTGGTGAAGGCAATGGACAAACAGGCGCCACACAAAGGTACCAGCCTGAAGAACTAATCTTTCGGCAAATCCAGTCCAATTTCACGATAGTGCGCGGGATCGTCAGCCCAGTTCTCGCGCACTTTCACATGCAAAAACAAATGCACGGGATGCCCGAACAGGGTTTCCATCTCTTTGCGGGCTGACGACCCAAGCAATTTGATCGTCGCCCCATTTTTCCCGAGCACAATCGCTCTCTGACTGTCGCGCTCGACAAAGATAGTTTGTTCTACTCTGGCGCTTCCGTCCTTCTTGACCGCCCATTGCTCGGTCGACACGCTCGTCGCGTAGGGCAGTTCTTGGTGCAACCGGTCGTAAATGCGCTCTCGCGTTATCTCCGCAGCCAGCAGCCGCAGCGGCATATCGGCGGCTTGGTCGGCGGGATAGGCCCAAGGCCCTTCAGGCATGCACGACGCCAGATAATGCAACAAGTCCTTCGTCCCGTCGCCGTTCGTCGCCGACGTCATGAAGACTTTGTCGAATTTCGCTTGTTCATTCAGCTTTGCAATCAGCGGCAATACTTGGTCATGCGGCGTTGCGTCGATCTTGTTCAACACCAGGATAGCCGAGCGCGATACCGCGTTGAGCCCCTCTACAATGCGTCCCGTGTCTTGCGCGGCATAGCCGCCCGGCGACTGCAAGACGTCCGGCACATCGACCAGCAGACACACAACGTCGGCATCTTCCGCACCCGCCCACGCCGCCTTCACCATGGCCCGGTCAAGTCTGCGCTTGGGCACGAATATGCCGGGCGTATCGACAAGCACGATTTGGCTCTCACCATCAATCGCAACACCCCGCACCCGCATCCGCGTGGTCTGAACTTTGCGGCTGACGATGGAAACTTTCGAGCCCACAAGCTTGTTGACCAATGTCGACTTGCCGGCGTTTGGCGCCCCAATGATGGCGGCAAAGCCGCAGCGCGCAGGGGCCCCGCTCACGATGTCAACCTCGATACGAGGAGGCGTGCAGCAAACTGCTCAGCCGCACGAAGATTTGTGCCTTCGCCAATTTCCGGTTCGTGACCGCGCACCGTCACCTGCACCGTAAAGCGTGGCGCGTGATCGGGCCCTTCGCGTTTCGTCACCTTGTACACGGGCGTGCCGAGTTTTCGCTCTTGCGCCCATTCCTGCAACGCATTTTTAGGGTCCCGCAGATCGCCTTCAACTTCGCTCATCATTGGCCGCCAATATTTCGTCACGAATTTGCGCGCCGCGACTATGCCACCGTCAAGATAAATCGCGGCAA
>VFKO01000189.1 GCA_009885515.1 Rhodobiaceae bacterium
ATGGCAAAATCACCGCCGGCGCCCGCACCGACCGACAACATCAAGCGCTTGGCGATCCGGATGTCGTAGAGCACATTCGCCATCAATGTCGCTTCACTGACCGTGCCGGATGCGTACGGGGTTGCGGCAGTGGCTGAATCGAATTGATCCATGTCGTTGACCCGGTAGCCGCCTTCAATCTCGGCCCGCCAATGGCCAAACCCGTACCCGACGGAGGCAAACGCCGCCCATCCCGTGTCAAATTCAGCGACATTGTCGAAATCCTCGACGACCGCCGGAACTGCAGGACCATTGCCCTCGTCGAACTCATTGTCATCAATCCAGTTCGCGCCGCCTTCAAGGCTGATGTACCAGCCGTCAACCCGGGCTGCCTGCGCATTTGCAGTAAGCGCAACAGCGGCAACCGCACCAAGAAGAAGAGTTCGTGTAATCATTTCATGCACCGTCCTGTTTGTGTCCCAAAAGAGAATCAGAGACGCAAGTGAATCTAATCGTCAGGCGTCTCAATCAGTGTCACGCGCAAGACACATCTAAAAATCTTCACGCGCAGCTTTCATGATTTCGTAACGATTGAGAATCGGACCGCAAAGCACCGCAATGATTCGCGGCCCGATTCGCTTGCAAAATTCAGAACGAGATATTCACGCGCCGGTTCTGCGGTTCGCGTACTCCGTCGGCCGTCGGCACCAGGGGATCGGACTCGCCGCGCGCGTCGACAGCAATCGCGCCATCGGCTAGGCCCTCGCTGACCAGAGCGCCTTTCACAGTATTGGCGCGGCGCATCGACAGGGCCTGATTATAGCTGTCAGACCCCGAGCGATCCGTGTGCCCGACGATCTTGACATTGGCCGATCCCGTTTGTTTGGCGGCAGCTGCCGCGTCCCGCACGACCTCCATCGCCGCTTCCGTCAGATTCGATTTGTTGTGTCCGAAGAAAATTATGAACTCTTCAGGCCCACTGTCCGGTGCTGCCGGCGCCGGAGGAGGGGCGGTCGCTATCGGCGCCTCCGGCCCATTCAAATAGTACCGGAAACCAAGCGTGGCAGTATGCTTGACGAAATCGTCGCCTTCCAACCGCGCATTGATGTTGGGATTGAAATCAAAGCTGGGGTCCGCGGCCCGAAAATACCGGTAGGCCAGAAACAACTCACTGCGCTGGCCCACGGCATAGTTAAGCCGCGCAAGTCCCTGATAGGCAAAACTCCAATGCTCGTCTTCGGCGGCAGTCCCACCTGAAGTCACTTCCATTTGGGCATAGTCAGCACCGGCACCTGCGCCGAATGACAAGGTAATGCGCTCAGTCACCGGGTGATTGTAATGCACATTTGCCATGAACGACGCTTCGTCGAGCTCAAGCGATTCGATATCCACCAATGGATCGCCGGTCAAAGTGAGCGCATCCAGCTTGTTCTTGCGATAGCCCGTTTCGAATTCTGCGCCCCAGCGGCCAAAATTATAGCCAACCGTCGCCAGCACCGCCCAACCGGTATCAAAGCCAACCGAGCCGAGCCTCGTTTCCACATTGTCAGGCGTGGAAATCTGCGTGACACTCCAGTCTTCCACCCAATTGGCGCCACCCTCCAGGCTCAGATACCAGCCATTCGGCATGCCGGCGGATGCCGGAGCAATCAAAGACAAAGCGGCGGCAGCGCCGAGTAATAGCGTTCTTGTTTTCATAACCCTCACCATGTGTTTACGACGCGAGCGCCACCGCCGTCTTTCCGATCTGTCGGCGCGCCCAGAAGAATCAGTTCCAAGCAAAACTGTAAGAGCGCCAGCCCGATGTGCCTGTCACACGCAAGCCACACCGCATCGCTCTCGGTGCGGACCGGTAGTGTATTGAAAGCGCCGTACACGGAAGAAGTGGTGAGTCGCAACGCAGGATTCGGTGCAATTGAGATTGCACGCGCGCCAAACGCGGTGGACAAAGGCAATCAAATCAAAATCAACCAGGAGAGGTGATTCGCCGAAGGCAGAAATAATTCACCGCGAAGGCGCGAAGGCTGCTGTGCCCTTCCTCGCGCCTTCGCGGTGAAACACTTTTTTTGCCAAAGCATAAGCCCGCACATGTTTTGGCAAGGGCGCCCGCGGGTATGGGCTGCTCAATTATTTGAACAAACGCGTTGAGTTCAAAACGATACGTCGCGTCGTTGCATATTTCTCACGTCGCGCGTCAACGTTGAATCTTAACGCATTCTGGCCGGTGGATAACACTGCGAATCAGTTATCTCAGTC
>VFKO01000365.1 GCA_009885515.1 Rhodobiaceae bacterium
AACAAACGCCCCGTTACGCGATGGGTTTTCTCCCACGAGTATTCGCTGGACATGGTCCATGGGGTGCGCACACCGCCAAACCAGTTAGAGCGCGTCTTACCAAGATAATTTCCCAAACCAGCGATCAAAACGCAAAGCCCCGGGATCAGGGCGTTGGCCATATCGACAGGCTGGCCCAAGACTCCCAGCGTTATCAGGACATGGAGGTAGGCCAGCAGCAGGCCGATCAGAATCGTGGCGGCGTTCCAGAACTTGCCGCTTGACTCCAGGTTTACGCGACGCGGATCGAAGCGCGGAAGCGTCCACATCATCCCGGTCACGGCCAATGCAACCAAGGGAAACACCAGTAACGCTTCCTCTTTGGACCTGAGGCGGTCGGCATGACCAGCGATGTCCCAGTGTAAGGCGATGCGCGCGCCATCGGGAATTTGGTTCCAGGCCCAGGCCGATAAGCCCGCCATGCCTGCAATCAGCACTCCATTTACGATCAGCATCGGACGATAGTTCATTCGATTAGCGCTCCTTCCCTTTGTTGCCGGCCAGAGCCATGAAGGCCCCCAGCGCTTCTTCCATGACGGACATATTCAGATGGTACATGATCGTGGTGCCCTGGCGTTGCGTGGTGACCAGGTCGGCGTTCTTCAGAACGGTGAAGTGGCCCGAGAGCGTGGGTTTGGCGATCGGAAAATGCTCCGCGATATCACCCGCACACATGGCGCGCTTGCGCAGCAGTTTCAAAATGTCCCTGCGCACGGGGTGGGCGAGAGCTTCGAATACCTTGTTCATATTTCGTTATTTAGGCAATTACCGAAATATTGTCAAGAGGGGGGCTCTTTAACCGCGTCAGGAAATCCTCTATGGAACAACAGGCCCGACCCCCGTCACTTCGAGGAGCATTGACCCTTTATGTTTGAGATATTCCTTGCCTCGCTTGTGACGTTCTTCGTGGTGATTGACCCGCCGGGTGTGACGCCGATGTTTGCGTCTCTGACCCAGGACATGCCACCGGCGTGGCGGCGACGCATGGCGTGGAAGAGCATTGCGGTGGCGACTTTCATCCTGTCCGGATTTGCCTTTGGCGGTGAGTGGGTTCTGGACAAGCTGCATGTCAGCCTGGATGCATTTCGTATTGCCGGTGGATTGCTGCTGTTCCTGATCGCGCTCGACATGCTGTTCGAGACGCGGACGCGGCGGCGCGAGGCGCGTAACGAGAAAGTACTGGAGGAGCGCCGCTCCCATCCCGGCGAGCACGAGGATATTTCCGTGTTTCCTCTGGCCATCCCGTTGATCGCGGGGCCGGGCTCGATTGCCTCGGTGATGCTGCTGTTCGCACAGCACGGGGCGTGGGCGGCACGGGGTGCTATCCTTGCCGGGATTGCGGTCAATCTGGCGTTGACGCTGGCTGTGTTTCTGCTGGCTTCGCGCATGAGCCACCTGATGAGCGCTACGCTTGCCGCGATTGTGACGAAAGTATTCGGGATCCTCCTCGCGGCACTGGCGGCCCAGTTCACCATCGACGGGATCAAAAGTGCGTTTGGGCTGGGGTGATGTTGGGGCGGGTAGGCCCTTGACATACGACAACTGGCGCTTTATGAGACATTTGCCTCATTAAGAGGTTTCTGTTTTATTGGAGAGCGCGATGAGAACGAGCCGGGGAGAGATGGACAAGGCCATCAACGATCATTTCGGTTTTGAAGCCGCTGACAATCTTGATGGCGTGATGGCAAGCCTTGCAGACGAGGTCGAGCACGAAGTGGTGCCCTCCCCGGCTGGCGTGCAGCACGAAAAGGCGCAAGTGCGTGATTATTACGCAATGCTGTTCGCGTCGGTGAAGGGGGAAGGCGTGACGCCGCTCAAGCGCTATTACGGCGAAGATTTTGTTGTCGACGAGACGATGTGGCACGGCCAGATTTCGGATGGGCGCGCGTTCCTGTGCGACGGCAAGAGTGGGAAGGTGAGCTTCCGTTTGTTGCACATCTTCGAGTTCAAAAACGGCAAGATTGCGCGAGAGCAAGCGTGGTGTGATCTTGCCGCGATTCAACGCCAGCTTGGCGTGAAGCTGAGCTGACCGGATGACCGCACCGCACGACCCTCGTGCCAACCAGAAGCAACGCACGCGCGCGGCCATTGTCGAAGCGGCGGCGCGGCTGTTGGCTGGCGGCGTCGAGCCCACCGTCGCTACTGCAGCGGAAGCGGCAAAGGTGTCGCGCGCCACGGCCTATCGCTATTTTCCAACGCCCGAAGCCTTGCACATCGAGATTGCGGGCGTCACACCTGCCTATGCGCCGGTGGAAGTGTTGATCCGGGCGCTCGCGGGTGAAGACAGCGAAGCGCGCTTGCTGGCCTTCGTTGGAAAGTTCAATGCGATCACTTTCGCCGAAGAAGCGCGAATGCGCATGGCGTTGAAAGTCTATCTTGATACGTGGTTCGCATCTCGCGGCGACGAAGCGAAAGCACCTGCGATTCGCGAAGGGCGACGCATGCGCTGGCTTGATCGCGTGCTCGAGCCTGCGCGCCGGGGCATGACCAAGCCGCGATGGCGGCGGCTGCAGGCCGCGCTGGCGCTGACGGGCGGCACCGAGGTCATGGTCATCATGAAAGATGTTTGCCGGATGGACGACGCCGAAGCGCAGGAGGTGTTGCTGTGGGCAGCGCAGACGCTTTTGCGTGCGGGACTTGCAGACGCGGCGGCCAAGAACGCGCGGCGATAGATCAAGTGACGGGATCTCGGCCGGTCAGGCCTCGGCGGTCTGGTTCGTTGCCGCTTCGCCCCGCACTTTAATCTTCGATCGCCGCGTAAACGAGGCTTTTCAGTTGGCCGCGGAAGTTGAAGGTGGCTGAAGGCATCAGTTGGGTCATGAAGACAACGGCGAGGTCTTCTTTCGCATCGATCCAGAAGATGGTCGAGAAGGCGCCACCCCAATACCAGTCGCTGCTCACGATGCTGCCCGAGGTGACAGCGTTGAGTGTGGTGGCGAAGCCAAGGCCGAAGCCGACGCCTTCGTTCGCGGTTTCGGAAAAGCCGCCGATCGCCATTTGCGTGAGGTCTTGGTTGCCCTTGAGGTGATTGCGGCGCATCAGTTCGATCGTGCGCGGCCCGAGCACGCGCGCCCCGTCAAGTTCGCCGCCGCGCCGCAGCATGTCGCAAAAGCGAAGATAGTCGGCCGTCGTGCTGACCAATCCACCGCCGCCGGAACAGAATTTCGGCGGGTTCAAATAGGCGCTCTTTTCGGGGTCTTCCAAGAGTTGGAGGTTTTTGCCGGCGTCGCGGCGGTAGTTGGCGGCGAAGCGGTCGAGCTTTTCGGACGTCATGGTGAAGGCCGTGTCATCCATCTTCAGCGGTTCGAAGATTTCTTCGGCGAAGAATTTGTCGAGCGGTTTTCCGGAGATGATTTCGACGAGCGCGCCGCAGACATCGGTTGAATAGGAGTAGAGCCAGCGCTCGCCCGGCTGATAGCGCAGCGGCACGCGCGAAAGTTTCTGCAGAAAGCTGTCGCGGGTCTCGCCGTCGATGCCCTTCAGCGCCTGCTGGGCATAAGCCTTGCCCACCGGGTGCTGATCGGCGGGCATGCCCAACCCTTCAAGCTGCGCGCCGTAGGTTAGCCCGCCGGTATGGCACAACATGTCGCGCATGCTCAGCGGGCGGTTGGGAGGCTCGGTTACCATACTGTCTCCTTCGCCCGAGACCCAGACACGATGATCGCGCCATGAAGGGATGAAGCGGTGGACGGGGTCGTTCAATTGGAAGTGGCCGCGCTCGTACAAGGTCATCAGGGCGACGGAGGTGATGGGCTTGGTCATTGAGGCGATGCGGAAGATCGTATCGTCGCGCATCGGCTTGGCGCGCTCGCGGTCCATCTGGCCCAGCGATTTGAAGTAGGCATCGTGGCCACGTCGCGAGACTGCAACCTGGCACCCGGCGATCTTGCCGCTGTCGATGTAAGCTCGATGGAGGTGATCGGCGATGCGCTCGAGCCGGCCGGGCGCGAAGCCTGCGCGGGTGGCGGATTGATTCATGGCGTTCTCCCTAGTGTTGCGGTGAGCCTAGCGGAGATTGCCGGGGGGGGCAAACAGCGGCGGCGTCTCTGTCTGTGGCTACATGGAAAGAGTTTCACGCGAAAACGCGAACAGAAAAAAAGACGCGAAGCAGCAAAATCGGAGGGTTCAAGGCGCGGGACAGTTTTCAGGTATTCTCGTGGCCCAGTTTAGTTAGCGACTTCTCGAGAGGGCTTTCGTTTGGCATAAACGAAACGCAACATCCCTCTCTAACCAAGCCGGGCGGAGTGCTTGGTACCAGCTTGACCACTCCGTGACTGCGTCAGTTACCGGGCGGTTTGGCGTTGGGTCTGGTGAGCATACGCTTGATCCACCAGATACCGCTGTCGCTGCGAAGCCAGGTGGCTTCGAAGCGGCCGGCGACACTGACGATCTTGCCGTTGGGAAGCTTGGCGGTCTGATTGAAGTCGCCGGTGTGCACGACGGCCGGGCCATTGTAAGAAATGTAGGAGGTGGTCATTTCGATCGATTGCACCTGAACGCCGCCAGTGTTTGCCAAGGCCTGGCGGATGGCATCGCGGCCCACAAGCGGGCCGCTTTGCCGTTCCCAGACACCATCGGGCGCATACATTTCAGAAACAGCCTGCGCGTCCATCGCCAAAACAAGCGAACGGTAACGCTGAAGGGCGCTTTCGACCTGGCGCTCGGTTTCCGGGCCGTAAGCGACAGGCGTTTCGACTTTGGGCGGGCGCAGAAAAACCTGCTCGCAGGCGGCGAGTGGCAGCAACAAGGCGGCGACGAGGAAAAAACGAAAGCCCGTCATTAGTGGACAACCTCAAACAATCCCGCCGCGCCCATACCGCCGCCAATGCACATCGTCACGACGATGTTCTTGGCCTTGCGCCGGCGCCCCTCAAGCAAGGCGTGGCCAACGAGTCTGGCGCCCGTCATGCCGAAGGGATGGCCGATCGAAATGGAGCCACCGTTGACGTTCAGCTTTTCGTGGGGTACGTCGAGGCGATCCATGCAGTAGAGTACCTGGCTGGCGAAGGCTTCATTCAGTTCCCACAGGTCTATGTCGTTGACCTTGAGGCCGGCGCGTTGCAACAGGCGAGGCACGGCGAAGACGGGGCCGATACCCATTTCATCGGGCTCGCAACCGGCGACGGCGAAGCCCTTGAAAATGCCGAGCGGTTTGAGATTTCGCTTGGTGGCCTCTTTGGACTCCATCACCACGCAGGCCGAGGCGCCATCCGACAACTGGCTGGCGTTGCCGGCGGTCACAAACTTGTCGCCGCCTTTGATGGGCTTGAGGCCGGCGAGCGCTTCGTAGGTCGTGTCGGCGCGGTTGCACTCGTCTTTCGTGACCGTATAGGGGACGTTTTTTGTCTCGCCGGTTTCCTTGCTTGTCGTCGTCATGATGGTCTCCATGGGGACGATTTCGTCGGCGAATTTTCCGGATTGCTGGGCGGCGGCGGTGCGCTTCTGGCTTTCGTGGGAAAAGCGGTCCTGGCGTTCGCGGGTGATGTTGTAGCGGGCGGCGACAATGTCGGCGGTGTCGATCATCGGCATCCAGAGCGCCGGATAGGACTGCATCAATTTGTCTTCGGTGATGCGGTTGACGTTGAGATTGGCCTGGACGAGGGAAATCGACTCGACTCCGGCCCCAATGGCGATGGGGACACCTTCGTTGATGATGCGCCCGGCCGCGACAGCAATCGCTTGCAGACCAGAGGAACAGAAGCGGTTGATGGTGGTGCCCGAGGTGGTGACGGGGCAGCCGGCCCAGATCGCGGCAAGCCGTCCGATGTTCTGGCCGGTGGCGCCTTCCGGCAAGCCGCAGCCCATGATAACGTCTTCGACTTCGCCCGGTTCGATCCCGGCGCGCTGGATCGCGTGCTTGACGGCGTGGCCGGCCATCGCCGCGCCATGCGTGTTGTTGAAGCCGCCGCGAAACGACTTTGCCAGTCCGGTTCGCGCCGTCGATACGATCACTGCTTCGCGCATGAAAAGTCTCCCAGAGATTTTGAAACAATAGCGTTAGCGGGTACGTTATCGCTTTCGAGGCAGGCTTGGCGAGAGGTTTGTTCAGGGGTATGCCAAGTCGATATCCACAAGGGCGAGGAACTCTATGTCCACACACATTGAAGCGCTTCGTACACCCGATGAGCGGTTCCAAGCGCTTCCCGGCTATGATTACCGGCCGCACTATATCGAAGACCTTGCTGGCTATGAGGGGCTGCGGCTGCACTTTGTCGACGAACATCCCGAAAGGGCGCAGGGCCTGCAAACGTTTTTGTGCCTGCACGGGGAGCCCAGTTGGGCCTACCTCTATCGTAAAATGATTCCTCATTTTCTGGCCAGAGGTGGCCGGGTCGTGGCGCCGGATTTTTTTGGCTTTGGCCGTTCGGACAAGCCGGTGGCAGAGGATGTTTATACATTTCACTTCCACCGCACCATGTTGTGCCGGTTCATTGAGCGGCTTGATCTGCGCAATGTCACGCTGGTGGTGCAGGATTGGGGTGGGCTGCTTGGACTGACCTTGCCGATGGACATGCCTGAGAGGTTTTCACGCCTTCTGGTGATGAATACAACGTTGGCCGTGGGCGCGAGCCCTGGGCCCGGCTTCGATGGTTGGAAGGCCTATGTTAAAGCCAATCCAGACTTTGATGTCGGGGCGCTGATGAAGCGCGGAACTCCGGTGTTAAGCGCCGCGGAGGCTGCGGCCTACGGAGCGCCGTTTCCCGATACGCGTTACCAGGCAGGGGTCCGCCGCTTTCCAGAGCTGGTCATGGTGTCACCTGATATGGAGGGCGCCGACCTTTCGAAGCTGGCGGCCCGCTGGTGGGCGCACGAGTGGCAGGGGCAGAGCTTTATGGCCGTGGGTATGAAAGATCCGGTCTTGGGCGGGCCGGTGATGGCTGAGTTGAGGAAAACCATTCGCGGCTGCCCTGCACCACTTGAAATTGCCGACGGCGGCCATTTTGTTCAAGAGTGGGGAGGTGACATTGCGAAGGCGGCGCTGGCGGCATTCGCTCAAGGCTGAACCGGTTCGATGTCGGGTAGTCTCTGACTTGAGCCAAGACATTCAAGGCCGCGCTCTTCCATGACTTGCAGGGCGTGGACGTAGCCTGCTTCGATGGCTTCGTCGAAAGCATGCCAGGACCGCAATCCCAAGCCCGGGAGAGGGGGATCAAATAGAAGGTCCGCTTGTTCGCGCGCCTGGCGGCGCTGGACTTCGTTGCCGACAGTGCCGGATCGCATGAGGATCGAGACGATCGACGGCGCACCTTTCAGTTGCTGGCGGAAAAGTGACAACCAGGGCTGGTCGCTAAAGTCTTCGCCTTCGGCAACCAACGCTTCGTCGCCCGCGACGTCAATGCCGATGACCGGGCCTTGGGCAAATGTCGCCATGATGTCGACGGGCATGTTGTTCATCAAGCCACCGTCGACGAGGAGGTTTTTCTCGTGGACGACGGGAGGAAGCAGACCCGGAATTGCGACGGTGGCTCTGAGGGCTTTCCAGAGTTGGCCTTCTTTATGGATGTGGGCGCGGCCCAGTGTCAGATTTGAGGAGACACAAAAATACATGCGGCTCAGATCTTCAATTTTCACTTCGCCGAAGTGCTCGCGCAAAAGTTTGGAGACCTTCTTGCCACGCAGAACAGCAACCAGCGGCAGCGTAAAGTCGGACAAGGGGTTGGTGTCGACAAAGGCGTGGCGAACGCGCCGGGATAGTTCCTTGTTGTCCCAGCCCATTGCGACGCCTGCGGCAATGATGGCGCCCATGCTCGAGCCGCCGACGAAATCGAAGGGGACACCGGCTTCCTGGAGGGCTCTCATGACACCGATGTGGGCAAAGCCTCTGGCGCCACCGCCGGCCAGGACCAGGCTCACGGCACGACCTGACAGAATGCGGGCGAAGCGGGATATATCGCTCTTGTCGCCCTCACGCAGGTAGTGATGCATGCCGATGGCAGTATTTGGGCCGAGCGGCGTGGACGAGAGACCGGGTCCGCCAGGCTTGCGCAGCAAAACGAGTTCAGGATGCTGGCGCTTGAGGCGGCCCCGGGTTTCGGGATTGTGGAAGCGATGCGCTATGGCTTCACCCGCGTTTGCCACCAGGAATATGCGGTCGGCCTGGCGTACGCAAAGCTGTGTCCAAGCACTTTCCGGGGTGTCCCCAATATAGAGCACAACGTCGTTTGCAGCCTCGTGGTGGGCAAACCATTCGCTGGGCCGGCCGACAGCTTCGCGCCCGATGGCGCCGGCTTTGAGGGCGATGCCGCTAAAGGCGCGTGACAGATTCTCGCCGAAGGTCCGGCAGTCGATGCCCGGATGCAGAGGGACAAAAGCGATGGTGCGTGCCGTCTGCGCTCCCACCGCACGACGGGTTGTGTGGCGCAGGCGGCGTATGAGAATCCGCATCAAGTTCAGTGATAATCGCGGATGGCGCGCAAGCAAGCGTTCAAATCTTGACTTGCTGATTCGCAAAAATTCGCTGTCGCGCAATGCGATGAGTTTTGCCGAGTGGGCGTCACCAGTTATGACTGACATTTCGCCCACGGTCTCGCCGGACGGTATTTGGGCGATGAAGTGATCGTTGCCGAGTTCGTCGGGCGTAAATACACCCAAGCATCCTGTCACCACTATGAACACAGCTTGGTGGTTGTCCCCATCCCTGGTCAGCACAGCCCCGCCGGGAAGTGAGAACCATTCCGAGCTTGTTAAGAGTGCGTTGAGGGCGCGCGGACCGATTTCGTGCGTGATCGGAAAAGAGGAGACGCGTTCACGTATCTCGGGCGATATGGGAATTTGCAGATCGCCATTTGGCCGCAGGATGCCCATGAGGCGAGCGCCTTGGACCGCTGCTTCCTTAGAGGGCTGGGGAACCCAGCGCTTGAAGTAGTCAAAACGATTGTCGCTCATGGCGTGCTTAGGCCGCTCTGGTCCATTGCGCGGGATCGAGCAACTCGTTTGCAACTTTTGGCAGGACTGCGTTTACTTGCGCTACTTCCGCTGCGGTGAGCGCCGGGCGTTGGAAGCGCGCGAGATTGAGCGCGAACTGGCCAGGGTTTTTTGCGCCGACGATCACGCCATTGATCCAGGGCTGTGCCCGCACATAGGCAATACAAAGATCGGCAGGGCAGTCTCGATCCAATTCGCGTGCCAGCGTCCATAACTGGGCACGCAGTTGATCGGGATCGATGCTGGATACCGATGGCCAGCTTGCGCCGGGCG
>VFKO01000451.1 GCA_009885515.1 Rhodobiaceae bacterium
GCCTCAAGGTGATTTTCAGCCAAAAGCCAAAAGTCTCAGGCTCGGGTCACTTCGGCGGGCGTATCGTATTTTCGTCCAGCGGCCATCTCTTTTTCACAATGGGCGACCGCCAAAAATTCGATCCGGCGCAAGACCTCATGAGCCACATCGGCAAGATCATCCGTCTCAACCGCGATGGTACAGTCCCCAACGACAACCCCTTCGTGGGTCGCGCGGACGCGAGACCGGAGGTCTGGTCCTACGGTCATCGCAACGTTCAGGGCGCAGCCTTCGAGCCTTCGACCGGTGTATTGTGGGCCAACGAGTTTGGACCGCGCGGTGGCGACGAACTCAACCGCCCCGAGGCCGGCAAGAACTATGGCTGGCCGCTCGTCAGCTGGGGCAACCATTACGATGGCCGCGACATCCCCGACCCGCCATCCAAGCCTGACTTCGTTGATGCGTTGGCGCACTGGACGCCCGTCATCTCGCCCTCCGGCATGATCTTTTACACCGGCGCGAAGTTTCCCCTGTGGCGCGGCAACATCTTGATTGCCGGACTAAGTTCCCAAGGGCTGGTGCGCATGAAGGTAGAAGGCGGCAAGGCCAGCGAAGCGGAACGCATTCCGCTCGGCGAACGCATTCGCGACGTCGAGCAGGCTCCCGATGGTTCGATCTATGTGCTCACCGACGAAGGCAACGGCAAGGTCTTGCGCTTGCGGCCCCAGCGCTAGCGCGCCGTCAACCCGCCATCGACCACCACTTCCGACCCCGTCATAAAAGCCGCGTCGTCACTCGCAAGAAACACCACGGCATTGGCGATGTCGGCGGCCACACCCAGCCGTCCCAGCGGGTGCAGACCGATCGCATTTGTACGGACTTCGTTGGCACTGCCCGCACCCGTTGCAACCAGCTCGTCCATCACCTTCTGACCCATCATCGTGTCGATGATACCCGGATGGATCGAGTTCACGCGGACCTTGTGACCCAGCTGCGCGCACTCCAGCGCCGCGCCCTTGGTCATCAAGCGCACCGCACCTTTGGAAGCGTTATAGGGCACAGCAAAGGCCGCTCCCGTTAATCCGGCGACCGACGACAGATTGATGATCGAGCCTCCGCCAGGCCATTGCAGAGCGCGTTTGGCGATTGCCGGAATCGCCGACTTCATGCCCAGGAACACGCC
>VFKO01000569.1 GCA_009885515.1 Rhodobiaceae bacterium
GGGCGAATGTGATCTTGGAATCACTGGCCTGTGGTACGCCCGTGATTGCAACCGATGTGGGTGGCTCGGGTGAAGTCATCCGCAGCCCTGCGGCCGGACGCCTGCTCTCCGAACGCACACCCCAGGCACTTGCGCATGAGATTATGACATTGCGCGCCAATCCGCCCAAGCGTGCAGCAACTCGACACTATGCTGAAGCTTTCGGCTGGGGACCCGTTGCCGCAGCCAATCGCGCGTTGTTCAACGCCTTAGCTGACACGCGCACACCCATCTCAAATGTCGCGCAACAATTCTCTGTGGCAGGACCACAATCGGCTTAAGTTCAGTGCAAGAATGCCGACGAACGAACCCTGTCGCGGCATTAGACGAGAGCTTGGATCTTTCGATTCTGAACTACACCCTGTGCCGCATGACGCAAAAAGTCTGCAAAAACGAGCAGATGCCAAAGTGGACGAGCGTGATTGCGCGCGCCTGAAAGATGCTCGTGCCAAAGTCGCGAGACTGCCTGCATGTCGAAATATCCAGACTCTTTCAGGTGCCGGCCGGATACGACGCCCTCCATCCGGTCTCTGAGGTCTCCCCGCAACCACGCCGCTACTGGCATGGAAAATCCCATTTTGGGCCTATAAAGCAGATCGGCGGGAAGAAGCGGCGACATAGCCTCCTTGAGAAGTGCTTTCCCCTGTCCGTTTCGGATTTTTGCAGCCGCCGGCAGAGCAAAACTCCATGAAACAAAATCCGGATCAAGGAACGGCGGCCGCACTTCCAGGGAGTTCGCCATGCTTGTGCGATCGACCTTGACCAAGATGTCGCCGGGCAAATACGTCGTCAGATCCGTATACTGCGCTCTTTGCAGTGCCGTAGCACCCTCGCAGGCATTGTATTTTTCTCGAATGACTTCCGCGCCGCGATACCCATTGAGGACGCCCATCAAGTCGCCGCTGTAAATGCTGGCGCGCGCCTCATCCGTCATCGTGCAGTTCATGCGATAGAACGCTTCGGCATCATCCACAGCCAGTTCCGAAAACGTCGTCTTCGCCCGCAACCAGGACGGCGCCCGGTCAAGTTTGGGATAGTAGCGCGCGGCCCAGCCGAAAAGACTTGATCGCAAGCTCTGTGGCATCATCCGGCGCATTGCCTGCTGCGCCATGAAGAAGCGATAACGCCGGTATCCCGCAAGCGCTTCGTCGCCGCCATCGCCCGACAAACACACCTTCACATCGCGGCTCGCATGCTCGCAAACGACAAATGTGGGGATGGCCGAGGAGTCTCCGAAGGGCTCGTCAAAAATAGCCGCAAGGCGGTCGACCAGCGCGACATCATTGGCGCTGACGCGTTGGGACTTGTGGCGCGTATGATAGCGCTGCGCAACGGTTGACGCATATTCGCTCTCATCAAAACCCTTCTCTGCAAATGCAATCGAAAATGTCCTGATCGGACCTGTGGCATGCTTGGCCATCATGGCCACAACCGCGCTGGAATCGACACCTCCAGACAAGAACGTACCCAACTCGACGTCCGCAATCATTTGCGATCGCACAGCCTCCTCGAGGCGATCGCGAAGCCCTTGAGCGTTTGCCGGTCCACGCGTTCCGGAATAGGCGCTCTTCAAGTCCCAATAGCGTGACAACACGGGCTCGCGACCGCGTTGCGCGATCATCGTGAACGCAGGTGGCAACTTGCGAATGCTCTTGTAGATCGTCTTGGGATCGGGGACATAGCCCAGTGAAAAATAGTCTTCGATAGCTTGCGGGTCAAATCGGCGCTCAAGACTGTCGATGGCCAGCAACGCCTTGATTTCCGAAGCAAAGGCCAATGTGCCGTCGGGCAACAGTGCATAATGGAGCGGCTTTTCTCCAAGCCGGTCGCGGGCCAAAAGCAACGTCGCTTGCCGACGATCCCACAGTGCAAAAGCAAACTGGCCACGCAAGTGCTCAACAACGCTCTTCCCCCACACCCGCCAGCCGTGGATCAAAACCTCGGTGTCGCTCGCCGTCCTGAATATCTGTCCCGCGGCGGCCAACTCATTGCGCAATTCATGAAAATTGTAGATCTCTCCATTGAAGACGACTGTGATGTCCCCGTCTTGCGAGTGCATGGGTTGGTCGCCACTCGACAGATCGATAATCGCAAGCCGGCGATGTCCCAGAGCAACGCCACGATCAAGATGAAACCCGTCACCATCGGGACCGCGATGCGCCAAAACGCCCGTCATCTTCTCGATCAATCTTCGATCAAACGGGCGATCACCCTTCAGATCGACGACACCAGCCAAACCGCACATGAAAACATCCAATCGAGAGAGAAATTGCTTTGATCAATCACTTCCTGACCCCTACGGCTCCACCGTGTCTTCTGCAGCGCTCAGTTCGCAGTCAAACCATACCAGATCGGCGCCAATAAACTCAGCACCGCAGCCCCAGAGAGTATGATACCCAACCGAACGGAAAGCTTATCTGCCATGATGTCGCTGACGGAAATCGTACCCAGCCACGGCATTGACGGCGTCGGATCGCGCGGAGGATCGGAAAACCGGCTGGCAAACCAAAACATCAACAGCACAACAATTGAAAAGAGTATCCACCCATAGACGAGATGATCAGCCGCGATGTCGATGGTGCGGTTCGAATATTCTCCAATGGCTATAATGCCAAAAACCCGCAGGCCGTTCGCGATCGGCACGATGACCATCATCAAGCCAAAGACAATCAGTTTCTTGTAGAACCGGCTATACATAATCTCGCAATAAAGCGGCGCAACAGTTGCCAGCGCCAGTATGAAGTTCAGACCTGCGCAACCCGGCGCCACCACATATTTACCTGTCGCCACCTCGATATCAAAACCTTCAGCGTAAAATGGAATTTGACCAAGACCCAGGAACGCCGTCGCAATAGCTGTGGTGATTTCTTGGAGGAAGGGCAATAGCGGCGTACCAACCGGGGCCAACAGGAAAAGATATCCAAGCGGTAGCCAAAAATGCGCGGCGGACGACCAGCCGATTGCGCTGACAACAAGACCGATGAATATTCCGGACACCGCCAAATGTTGAAGTTCGAGAACTTGCTGCTTGGCACCGACGAACCAGAGTCCGGAGAATGCCAGTGCCACCAGCGCGCCGTAAAGCGTCGGAGACGGTGAATTGACCCTGAAAAACTCACGGTTGCGCCAGACCAGGAAGGCCGCAATCGGCAACACCGCAAAGGCGTAGTTGTAGGTGTCGCGTGTCAGCCAAATATGAACCGCACTCATAACCGTTTCGAAATACGCCAAGGCAACAAAGGCGAACGCAGCCAAGAGAAAACCGCCGGTCAAAAGCCAGCGGCTTCGAGCAATGCTCGACTTCAGATGGGGTTCGATGATTGTCATCTTGCTCGACATGATATCGATTAACGGCTTGCGGATGGAGCGCCTGCGGCAATAACCGCACGCCCACTCCTGAGTATAAAGTATAGCTTGAAGGCAACTTCCGCTACCTTGCTTCGGAAGAAGCCAACGCGACTGCTGAGCCACGACCAACGATGCCGAAAGTGCTTTTCCTCACCCAACGGTTTCCCTACCCCCCCAACAAAGGCGACAAAATTAGAGCTCTCAATATTTTAGAGCATTTAGCCCAGCGTTACGAAGTATTTTTAGGCTGCCTGAACGAAGACCGGCAGGATTCGGCCAACCTCGATTGGGTGACAGCGCGCGGCATTAAGGTTTACTGTGGCGTCTCCAATCTCGTTCAGCGGCTGCCGCAGACGGTTTGGTCTATGATTAATGGGGAACCTCTCAGCATTGGCTATTTCCGCCATCAAGGTCTTCTAAGATGGGCCGCAGACGTACAAAAAACTCAGCGGCCGGATCTCATCTATGTGTTTTCATCCGCAATGGCCCAATACGTCGCCAAAGACCGGCCGTCCGGCACGAAACTGATTATGGATTTTGTTGACGTCGACGCTGTCAAATGGCGCCAGTATGCGGCAACCAAACATCCATTGATCAGTGGGCTCTATGCCTTGGAGGCCCGGCGTCTCCTTGCTCATGATCGCGGTATCGCACAAATCGCAGATGCCTCGCTGTTTGTCTCCCAGGCGGAACTCGACCTCTTCAAAACCCTCGCACCTGAAGCCTCATCGAAGGTGCACGCAATATCCAATGGGGTCGATACCTCCTACTTTGCCCCGGGCGCTTACGCCTCGCCGTCGCCGGCGGCCGGTCGAAGCATCGTGTTCGTAGGCGTCATGGACTATTGGCCCAACGTCGAGGCAGTACGTTGGTTTGCAAAAAACGTGTTCCCGGTCGTGCGAAAAACCTGCGCCGATGTGACCTTTCAGATTGTCGGTTCAAGTCCGAGCCTCGCCGTTCGTGCTCTTGCAGAAACGCCCGGCGTCGAAGTGACAGGCGCAGTTGCAGACATCCGCCCTTACTTGCAAAACGCCTGTGTCGTCGTGACGCCGCTGCGAATTGCACGCGGCATTCAAAACAAGGTTCTTGAAGGCATGGCGATGGCCAAACCCCTGGTCACGACACCTGACGCGCTCGAAGGAATATCGGCGCGCCATAACGAGCATCTGTTGGTCGCAAATAGCGCAGAGAGTTTTACGCAGCAGGTTGTCAGGTGCCTGACCGAGCCCGAGCTTTTGAAAATGGGGCAACGGGCACGAGCCTTTGTCGTCGAGAATTACAGTTGGTCAACGCAGCTGAAACATTTAGACGCAATTATCGCCCACCCGTCGGCCACACCCTTATGACTTTAATTCGGCTTCATCCCAAATTCCGGCTGATGAAGGGACCAACCATATTGGCGACGGACAAAGGCAGCCTCTGCCACATCCGAACAAGCAAATGAAATTTCGGGTTTGTCGGATTGAGACTGGGAAGCACCTTTAATCGATTGAGAAAGAATTGGTGCGGAATTGGACGAGCAGGAAAGCCCCAATTTTTCTTGAAAGCGTAAGGACCTGTGCCGGTCTTACTCCGCCCGAAATCAAATATGGTGCACCCGCGTTCGCTGGCGCGGCGCATCAACCGCCAGTACATCAAATCATTGGCGCCTGTGTCACGAGCACTGGGAAGGCTGCCTGTGTAATAAGGCAGCACGCGGTCGCGATAATAGAAACTCATAACCGAACTGATCGGCATGCCGCCTTTGCGAACGGTCAGAACCTCGCACGCCGGACCAAAATTGTCCTTCAGAGACTGAAACAGAGCCTTCGGGAACACAGGCGTACCGTGGTCTCGCACCGTCCGCGCATAAAGGTCGAACACGGCGTTGACATCGTTATCAAGGGTAAAAGTGAGGCCGCTTGTCAGCGACTTTCGCACGACCGCTCGCTGTTTGCGGGGAATTTGAGTAAGGCACGTGGCCTCATCTGCCGAGATCGGACGTTCAAAACCCGCATATAGATCTTGCCGTGCGAGCCAGCCTTCCGGCGCGCCAGGCGTGTCTTTCAGTTCCACGTAATCAACGTTGAGCTCACGGGCAATCGATGTTGCTGCAGACAACAGTTCGATTTCGCCGTCTGCGTCAAATGAAAGCGGTCCACCCGCGACACAAAACGCTGTCGACAACAACGCGTGTCCAAATAAGCGGCTCTTGATTTCAATGAGTGGTAAGACACCGGCAATGGAACCCCCGCGGCGTGCCGTTAGATAATGCGCGCGATGATGAAGGGAGCCCTCAAGAACGTTTTTCCACCCGGTTAAATGAAAAAAAGTGCCGCGCGGATGGCTCTGCACGAAGGCATTCCATTCGTCCTCATCCTGAACACGCAAGCGCTCGGTCATATCAGTGGATCAAAGCCGACGCGCGGGCAGGGAGTAAGTTTTTTGCAAACACGACGTCCAGTCGATCCCAGCGAAAATCAGCGACCAGACGCCGCAATCGGCCTTCTGTCCGCGTCAGGTTAAGATAGTGCCGGGCCCGCGACTTCAACGAGACTCGAGATGGCCGCGGTTGCTCAGGATCGACTTCCCACGGGTGCAGATAAAATACAAGGGGATTTGCGTCGCGCGCGAGCACGCGTCGCAGACCAAAGCGAAAGACAGAATACGGCATCAGGCGAAAATATCCGCCGCCTCCAAACGGCATGTTCTGATAGCCAGCGCGCAACGTCGTAATTGGAAATTCCCAGAGCGCGGAAGTTCCCTTTGGCCGAAACGCAAAACGCGGCGCATCAGGAAAGGCATGATAGTCGCTGTTCACAGGATAGACGCTGGAAGAATACCGGTAGCCTTCCTCCTCCAATATTGGAAATGCCCATCCAGTGGTTGGCCCAACGGAAAATGTCGCGGCGCGGTAGCCGATGACGGCGGTGCCGGCGCAATCCTCCAGAATGCGTTTCGCCATCCGGATGTCGGTTCGAAATTCTTCTGGCGACTGCTCGTCCACACGGTAATGAGCGTAGCCATGGCTCGCAAGTTCGTGGCCCTCGGAAACAATACGGCGAACAAGATTCGGATAGCGCTCGGCAACCCAGGCAAGCGTAAAAAAAGTCGCATGCGTGCGTGCACCGGCCAGTAGATCAAGCAGCTTAATGGTGTTGCGTTCAACGCGCGACTCGCATGCAGACCACCGTTCACGCGGATATGCCTCGCTTAAAGCCTGCACTTGAAAATAATCCTCGACATCAAATGACAACGCGTTACTGGCCCGCGTATCGATTTGACGAATGCTGCTTGAAGGCGATGCGCCCGCGAGTTCCTCGGCCATGGGCCCTGATGTGCTCGCGCCCTGATTATCCAAGGACGAATCGACTGGGTTAGAAGGCATGCGTCAGAGCCGCACTTGCCACATTTTCCGAGATCGTGTCGGTCGCATCGGTCCGGCTCCATGTGTACCGGAATTGAGCCGCGGTGGTTTCGTTCAGGCGATAATTCAAACCCCCAGAGCCTGTATAGCGGTCAGTTGGAACTTGGCCGGTGCGCGCTTCAAGCGTTGCATCGTAAGTGCCGGATAGATCGAGAAGCAGGTCGCGCAACACCGTCTCGGTGTATGTCGCCGTTAGTCCAGCCGTTTCGTCACTTGTATTGAGTGCCTGGATTTCACGCTGAGAAAATTGCGCCGATATCTCAAAGCTGCGATTGAAAGTCTTGTACACGACACCGGCATTGGCGTCCTTTGTATAAAAAAGGTCATCGACCAGATCCTCGTCGAGCGAAACTGGAACTGGTACGGGAGGTGGCGGTAAATTCCCTTGTTGACCAAACACATCCGTGAGCGCCCGCCCCAAGCGCAGCTGCTGGCTCTCGAGGCGTTCTTCATAGGATGCAGTCAGAAAGAGTCTCTCGGAAAGTGCCAAGTTGAGATTTCCACTCCACGAGTCTTGTCCGAAACGATGGCGCAAATCCGCCGAAGCCGTAGAGGCCTCGCCAATTTTATAAGTCACCCCGGCCGACCAGATCGTCCCGTTGATCGGATCCATAGTTGTGCCGGAAATGTCTTCGTAGCCCACTTCACCCACAGCATGAATCCGGGGTGTGACTCGAACAGTCACCCCAAGCAATGCGTCCCCACTTCTAAAAGACTGATTGTTGCCGCGCTCCTCAAGTGTGTAACCTGCCGTCAAGCGCCAGACCGCGATGTGGCTCCGGCCTCCATTGGTGATCAGGGCGCTGGCTTGGTAAGCAATGGAATCGCTTAGGGCGGTGATCGACGCTGCACCATCAAGAGGATCGGACTGAACCGCCGACATCTGGCCGCGGAGTATGGCGTCTGCTTTTCCCAAGACTTCAGTTTTGATGTATGAACCGAGTTGATAGTTAAAAATGCGCGCTTGTGCATTGCCATTTGGCAAGCCCGTTGCCGACTGGCCTGCAACATTCAAAAACTCATCGCTGATTTGCGCGCTGCCTTCGATGAAGAGAAAATCCGGCACAACATTGACCACCGCGTTTGCCAAGAGATTTCCAGACAAGCGGTTCGAGGCGCTATTTTCAACGAACGCACTGTAAAGCAGGCTGCCGGTCCCCAGGAACTTCAAACGCAGGGTATCTGCATCGACCACCACGCCCGCTTGGGTTACGAACACGACATCACCTTCTTGGTTTGACGCCTGGCGACGAACATTGTCCGTTGCGTTGGCCTGAACGCTGGCACTCGGCGCAAAGGTGATATCCGCGTGGGCTAATCCAGTTGTCGCTGCAAAGCTTAAAACCAATAGCGGCCAGCATGATGCAGTGCTCCTGCCGCTCCCGCTTTGAAAGGGTTGCCTTCGTTTCAATAGTGATGATTGTTCAACACTCATCGCATCGCTTGGCCCCCGCCGCATCGAACTTACGCAGGAAGCTTGTTAAGAATGAAACTGAAACCATCTCCGTCGATCGGCCATGCGAGCTGGTCAAGAAGCTGCAGCGAGCTTTCGACATCAGGTTTGCGCGTTTGGCTTTCGGCGGCGACAAATAGAATATGGCCGCAATATTGGGCGAGAATCGCTGCTTCACTGTTGGCCAATACCCCGCCGGCATCGATCACCACTAAATGTTCCGCGCCACCGGATGTAAGCTGACGAAGCAAATTATGCATACGATCGCTATTGAGCATCTCCGATACATTTGACCTTGGCTTGCCTCCGGGAAGCAGGTGAACATTGGGTCGATTGCTGTCGAGGAATGTGGACTTCACATCCACATGATCTCCCGCAAGAACGTCGAGCAATCCCTTGTGGTACGATCCCATCAGGCTGGCGCTTGGCAACCCGGGATTGTTGAAATTGGCGTCAATTAGGGTGACTTCGCTGTGTCCATCGAGCGCCAAGCTGGCGACTAGATTTCGAGCGACATAAGTCTTCCCCTCGTTGGGCCGCGCACTCGTCACCAGAATGACCTGCGCGTTTCGGGGCGCGGGAGGAGGATTGGCACGGGCGCGGGCAAGCAAATGCCACTTAACCAATCGGAATTCGTCTTGCGGCTCACTGCCAGCCAAGCGCACCGAGCCCGTCCACAACTCGTTAGAAGCCCCAGAAGCCCCAAAGGCAAAACGCGAAAGATTGAAGCGTACGTGAGCATTCATAACGCCTAACTCCACAAATGCAGTGTGTCGTTGATGATCTGGTAGACCGTCAATCTGAGCGGCTCGAGATATGGCGAAAAATAGCCGATCATGAGCATTGTCACGATGATGCCAATGATCGAAACCAGCAACGACAGCCACTGAAGCGAATAGCGAAAGCGTCCAATCATGCCGCCGGACGGTCCGATTGTGGCGATAACGGGAAGCCCGAACGCAGAGTGTAAGTCGCGCTCGCTAATTACCGCATCGTGCAACGTGCCTCTCACGAAGGCGCCGAGGCCGCCGCCGGCAATCGCAATGAGTGTCCCGATGAGGAGAAAGATGCTGCGGTTGGGTCCGCTGGGTTTTGCCGGAACGACCGGCGGTTCAACTATTCTAAACTGAACGACATCGACCGACGTATCGACAGCTTGCGACATGCGAGCAGATTCGCGGCTTGCCAGCAGTTCCAAGTAATTCTTTTTCATCACGTCGTAGCCACGCGTTAATTCGGAGAGCTCGGCTTCCACTGGCGGCGCAATCTTGGCTTCTGCCTGCAGTGTCGACAATGTTACTTGCGCGCGCGCCACTTTTTGCTCGCCTTCCAGAATGGCAAACTTCGTCTTCAAAAGCTGTACTTGGATTTCGCCGTATTCAGGGTTGGGTGTCACTGAAACGGCGTTTTGCGTTTCGTTCCGGCCAGCCGGGCGATTGTTGTTGGCCGCCAACAATGTTTCCGAGGTCACTGGCGATGATGCTTCATTCGAGCGCGCCTCCGCTTCCGTCTTTGGCAGCACACCCAACAATGTCGGCTTCAATGCCGTTGATGAAGGAACTGCGGACAGAGTGGCGGTTGACGGTGCAGTTCCAACATGCGCAGCCACAGCGGCCGTGTCGCCAGCCTTCGCTGTAGTTTTTTTGGCCGGAGCACGGTTGCTTGCGTACTGCCGGTCACCGCCACCGGAGTACTGCTTGACAAGCGCGTTGAGAGCATCGCGCGTTGCAATAACATCGGGATGGTCGTCGGTATACTGAAGGCTCAAACCTTGAAGCTGGGCACGCAAAGTGTTGATGCGGTCTATTGCGGTAACGATGAGTTGGTCGCCCACCACAATCTGCGGTGGCGGTGTGTCGGCCCCCATAACCGCTTCGGTCGACGCAAGCCGCTCCTCTAAAATCTTGCGGACATCCCGCGCACCCTGAAGGTCGATGGTTGCATCTTCCAGAACCGTTCGAGCTGCCTCAAGCCGTTCAGCAGAAATCTGCTGTCCCACAATACCCACATGTTCGATCCGGAACTGGGCCAGTCTTTGATCGGCTTCGCGCAACTGGGTTTCGTATCTTGCAATCTGCTGGTCGACAAAATCCCGCGCTGTTTGCATGTCGGTGCGGCTTTGACCGAGATTTGATTCAATAAAGATGGTCAACAGTGACTGCACGACCTGCCGGGCCCGATCCGGGACGATACCATCGTAGCTAATCGAAAACAGTTCGTTGCCGATACCATCGACGCGGATTTGCGAGCGCAGGTCCTCGATCGCGCTTGCAAATTCTGCACGATCCGCCCCTTTCAGGTCCTCGTCGAGCTGGAGAAGAACCTTCGACAAATTGACATCGGTCAACAATGTCTTCTGAAGAACAGCGACTTGCTGTTCCAGGTTTGGAGCGATTGCCAAGCCTTTTAAAAGTGGTCGTAGTAGCGAGTCCGTATTGACATAAATCTGCGCGCGCGCGTTGTACCGGTCAGGTAATGCAAGGGCGATAAGCGCGGCAACGATCACCACACACCAAGCTAAGAAGAGACCAAACCCCCTATGGAACCAAACCCGGGAGAATTCGTCAGTGATCCGAGTCAACACCTCCCTCATTCCAGGCGCAGCAGGAACTTGATGATCGGGCCGGGTTGTGAGCGCGTTCTGAGTCATGGTACTAAAACCACCGTTCCGGAATACGAATGACGTCACCTGGCTGCAGTGTGACGTTGGCCGATTGATCACCATCGACAAGAAGATCGCCCAAACGAAGCGGCATCTCGTTAGTTCCGGTGTCAGTACGCCTGATCAGCTTGGCGCGGTTTCCAGCAGCAAATTCTTTGAGACCGCCGACCTCAACCATCACGTCCAAAACAGTGAGGCCTGCTCGATAAGCAATCGCATGAGGTTGTGCGACTGCACCAATGACCATGATCCGGTCGTTGCCTCCTCCCGCAGTTTGAACAATCACAGTGACGATGGGATCCTTCACATAGCGTAGAAGCGCTGCTTTGATATCTGTCGCCAGTTGCTTTGAAGTTTTACCGGCAGCCTGTACATCTTGGACAAGCGGAATTGAAATACGTCCATCCGGACGTACGGGAACATTTCCAGACAACTCTGGGTTTTTCCAAACGAATACATTGAGTTGATCACCGGGAGAGATCACGTAATCCGCAACCGCGGACAACAATTCGGCCCGGCTTTGCGGATTTGCAGTGTCAGCCGGATGCACGCACGCCGCCAAAGCAAGCAACGCTACGAGCGCTCCAAATCGAACGAACTCCGGCATTCTTCCCCCACTAAAATCGCTCATGCACACAGCCCCACAACCACAGAATTCCTGCTTGGTGCAAGTCTGCGTACGCATCAACAGAAAACCTCATTTATCGCCGCACAAGAGATTCTGTTTGTCTGCTTTCCCAGAATGGTGGCATCGAGTCTTGCCGTCAATGACAGTATCTTAATTCATAGTTAATTTGATGCCAAATGCTCGAGATGGGTGCAAACATGCCGCACAGTTATAGCTGGCACCAAAAGTCTGGCTATTCTCGGGTTTTTGGCGACCAAATACAGAATCTGACAAGGATCTATGCCCGCAATCAAATTCGCAACGGGAGTTTCTCAACGCTGAGTAGAGTATATTCTACAGCATGAAATATGTAATTTATTATTCAAGTCTCTACTGATGCACTACAGCAACAGAATATCCCTCGGCAGAGGCCTACAAAGTAAGCGACGATTTGGTCCAGTTTGAACACAACAGCCCAAACAGGGAAATTACGAAAATCTACTGATACAAGGCCAAACTCTCGATACGGCCGTCGATCTGCCGAATAATTACGCCGTAGGCTTCGCTATCGATATCTATATATCTCTTTTTGAACTCAACTTCTGATAAGCCCTCTGGCAAATCACTGACTTGGGGGAAGAAGTCGGTTTCTATTGTACCCTCACTAAGCACACTCTGAAGCTGACGAGCCGACGGCGTCGATCGTGTCGCAACTTCCGCAAAGCGCACGCCTGTCCGGTCAGCGGCGATATCAGTAAAGCTGAACCCGCTAGGACCATCAGCATCATTGATTTCTTTCGCTTCCCCAATAAAATTTGAAATCCCGCTGCCCGCCGCCACCTGCAACCCCGCCGTCGTGGCGAAATGTTGCACCCAGTCGTGCCGTCTTGCGAGTTTCACTGCACCGGGATCAAAGGTTCCGTCGCTGAAATCCCCCGGTTTCACGTCGCGCAACAAGAGTTCGAAGCGGCTGTCGCCAAAATAGAGAGCAAGCGCCAAAATCAGGGAGCGATTCTCGCTGATCGGATCATTCTTGTAAGAACGTTTTTTGGCGAGTTTAAAGAGGGGGCCCATATAAGCGGACATGGAGACGGGCATCGCCGTCCGTTGGGCCAAACTCACCTCCGTCAGCTTGCGGTAATAGTCACGCACGGCCTCGGAGTTGCCCAAATGAACTGCTCGTCCCGCCGCTGCTTTTACATCAGCCACCAAATTACCTGGAGGCTGGAAAGCGACCGTAATGCGGTTGCCATTAACCTCGACTGAGCGAATGCTGTCATAAGCGGGCTCTCCTTTGCCTTCCCCGATAAACCAATCGCCTGCAAAAATCATGGCCGGCTTCACGATCCATGAAGGAATGCCGATCGACCCGATCGAGAGTTGAGACACGACAAGCTCTGATTGCGAGGGTGCGACAACCATTTGCACGTTTATATATCGGCCTACAAAGAAAACACTCACCGGCAACTCCGCGGTCCCGCCTATCCACACACCATTCGGTCGCGCTTCTACCCGCGCCCTTAAGGGAGCGAGGCGCGTAAGGGCGGCGCCAACCGCCTTGCTGATCTCAACGTCGGAAACCCTCACAGTGGTCGTACGCGTAGAATCCATCAATCGAGGATCGAAGCGTTTCAGGACGGCCTTGGCGTCTCTAACATCATCGAAAAGAAGTCTGTCGCTTTCCGCCACGAGCGGTTCACTTTCGATGACAAGCAGCGGAACTATCACTGGCGCGAACACAACTGTTGCCAGGACCAAGCGGAAAAAAATCCTCAAAAATGCCAACGCAATGCTCTCCGCCTCATTTTGCCAATTCTGTCGCTGACCGACGATTTCCAGGAAATGTTACCACTCAGAATACCATGCCTGCTAGTGGTCCAATCCAAATCCAAAGCCACGCGTTGGGTGCTTCCAGGGTATCCTTTATTATTGACTGCAACCACAAGGAGGGTGAACCCCGGCTACAAACCTGGCAAGTTTTTGCTCTCCACAGTATTGCACGTACGAAGTATCAGGCATGCTGATAGCTACCACTTCGAGCCTGCGGCAATGGCTTGGGTTGAAATAAAGGCTTCCCACCCGCAAACTCACTACCTTACGCGCGACCCGCCGCCAAATGCCACGATCGGCAAGCCCGGTTGAATGAGCGCTGTCACCAAGAAATGACTGATGACGAAGGGCGCTAGACTGCGTTCGCCAAGCAAATAAACCACGGCATGACCTAGACCAAGAAACGTCGCTGCAAAAAATGGCGCCGCTGGCGGCCAGCAAATGTGCGCCACTTTCAATGACAATCGTTCCAGAAATCTTGCCGGGAGCAGGTAGAAAACAACTTCGTGAATGAGTACAAGCTAAATTAGTCGCCACAAGCCAAACACGATCAACCAAGGGCGCGCCCCTATGCACTCACAAGACATTCTTGACTTTTGGTTTAGCGAACTCGCGCCTGCTCAATGGTACAAGGCGGACAAAGCTCTGGATGCTGCGACGAAGGTACGGTTCGAAGCGGTCTATCGCGAACTCAGTCGCGCCGTACCGCCGGGCTGGCGCGAAAGCGCACGCGGTGTCCTCGCCGCTGTCATCGTGTTCGATCAATTTCCACGCAACATGTTTCGAGGGCTCCCGCAAGCGTTTGCGACTGATGCAAATGCGCTCGCCTTGTCGCAGGAGGCAATCGGCAAGAACCACGACCGGGAACTCAACGCGGCCGAACGCCAGTTTCTCTACATGCCGTTTCAGCATGCGGAAAATCGCGCACTACAAACACGTTCCGTTCAACTTTTCGAGAGTCTCGGAAACGCCAATGCCCTCGATTTCGCGCACCGTCACCGCGCCATCATCGAGCGTTTCGGACGATTCCCGCATCGCAACGCGATTTTGAGACGATCCTCAACCGCCGAAGAGCTCGATTTCCTGAAACAACCCGGATCATCATTTTGAATCCGTGCACGACGTCTGGTATGAGGCGTCAATGAATAATGTCCTCCACGCTCTGCCGCCGTACACGCCGCTCGACCCGGCCAAATTTAAAGACCCGGACGTCACTGCAAAAGGCGAACGCCGCGCAACCGTCGCGCTGAAGCGGCTTGAGACGCTGTGGTTCAACACCGGCACCCTCTGCAACATCGAATGCGCCAATTGCTACATCGAGTCCTCGCCCAAAAATGACCGCCTCACCTATCTCACCGCGAGCGAAGTCACCACCTACCTCGACGAAGCCGAAGCGCTGAACCGGCGCCCGGCCACCATTGGCTTCACCGGCGGCGAGCCCTTCATGAACCCCGGCTTCCCCGCGATTCTGGACCGAACGCTAGCGCGCGGCTATGACGTGCTTGTTCTCACCAACGCGATGAAACCGATGCTGCGCCCTCGCGTCCTGGCGGCGTTGCAGGAAGCCAACGCGAAACACCATGACCGGTTAGTGCTACGCGTCAGCGTCGATCACTGGCGCCAAGACCTGCATGACGAAGAGCGCGGCGAAGGCAGCTTCATGGAAACACTGGAAGGGCTGCGCTGGCTCCGCGACCACAAGGTCAAAACGGCAATCGCAGCGCGGTTGCGTTGGGGTGACGCGGACGACGACATGCGCGCAGCCTTCGCAAATCTCTTTGCGCGTGAGAGGCTTGACATCGACGCACGCAATGCCTCCGCCCTTGTCATCTTTCCCGAAATGGACGCGCGCGTCGATGTCCCCGAAATCACCGTCGATTGCTGGCGCATCCTGGGCAAAAGCCCGGACGACATGATGTGTGCCACCAGCCGCATGGTCGTAAAACGCAAAGGCGCGCCCGCACCCTCAGTCGTCGCCTGCACGCTTCTGCCCTATGACCCGCAATTTGAACTGGGCCCAACGCTCAAAAGTGCAATGGAGCCGGTAAAACTAAACCACCCCCACTGCGCCAAATTCTGCGTCCTCGGCGGCAGCAGCTGCAAAGCGTAACGCCCCTCAGCGCAGCGGCGAATAGTTCACCGGCAGCCAGGCATAACCCTTCCCCTCGGCGCGCAGCCGTCCGATTCCCGGAAAGGAAATATGCGCCGACGCCACCAGATAGCCTTGGCGTGCGGCTTCGCCGTAAGCTTTCCTGCGCTGCGCCGCTGCGGCTTTTGCATCAACGTCGAACACGATCGTGACGCCCGGATTGACAAACTGCACCGCAGCCGCGTGCATCAAGTCGCCCCAGAACACCATCTTCTGACCTTTGCTTTCGGCAACGACAAAGCTGTGCCCGGGCGTATGGCCTCGCGTCGCCACGGCCTTGACGCCTGCCACAAGTTCAGTGTTCCCATCGAAGGGTTTGAACTTGCCTGCTTTGATATAGGGCTTGAGCGCGGACTGAGCGCCCTCGAAGAAAACCTTCATTTCGGCGGGAGCCTTCTTCAGATTATCGTCCGACAACCAGTAATCGACATCGTTTTTGTCTGCGCGCACGATAGCGTTCGGAAAGACAATCTTGCCGTCCGCCGTGATGCCGCCAACGTGATCGGCATGCAAATGCGTGATGTAAATCTCGTCCACCTGCTCCGCTTTGTAGCCAGCCGCTGTCATGCTTGCCAAAAGTTTGCCCAGTGCAGGTCCCAGCAGGCTGCCCGCGCCAGCATCGACCAGCACCAGTTTCTGGCCCGTATTGACGAGGTATGCGTTAAACGATGTTTCTACGGGGCTCTTGAGAAAGCCCTTGGCAAGCGCCTTGTTGACCTTTGCCGGAGAGGTGTTGGTGAGAAATTGTTCCAGGTCCAATGGCGAAGTGCCATCCGACAACGCCGTGATCTCGAAATCGCCGAGCATCACGCGATAAAACCCGGGCGCTTGTGTTTTGACCATTGGCGCGCTGGCGGAAGCAATGCTCGTCAGTGCGGCAAACGCCAAAGCGCTCATTAAAAGTTTCATTTGGACTCTCCTAAACCCTGAAATGCTTCGATAACTTCAAGCCTTGCGCCTGATAGTGCGAGCCGATGCCTTGCCCATAGACTCGCTCCGGCGGTTCGGTCAGCCGCTCAAACACCAGGCGCCCGATAATCTGCCCATGCTGCAAAATGAACGGCACCTCATGGCTACGAACCTCCAGCACAGCGCGCGAACCCGCACCTCCCGCGCCCGAATAACCAAAGCCCGGATCAAAAAACCCCGCATAGTGCACGCGAAACTCGCCGACCAAAGGATTATACGGCACCATCTCAGCGGCATACTCAGGCGGAATAGAAACAGCCTCGCGCGATGCCAAAATGTAAAACTCGTTTGGATCAAGCACCAGCGTCGCGTCTTGCCGCGCTCGTATAGGTTCCCAGAAATCAATCGCATCGTGCGCGCCGGGCTTGTCGACATCGATCAAACCCGCATGCCGCTTCGCGCGATAGCCCACCAACTCGTTCCAGCCCGCACCCGTTAAATCGACGGTCAGCGCGATGCCGTCGCTAATGTCCGCCTCTCCCGCAACGATGCCCTGCTCTTTTTGCAATCGCCGCAATTCCGTGTCCGTGAACGGCGGTGACCCGCGCCGCAAGCGCAACTGGTTCAGCCGCGATCCCTCACGCACCAAAATCGAAAACGAGCGCGGACTGACCTCCGCATAAAGTGGCCCTTCATAGCCAGGCTCGATCCGGTCGAATTCCTTCGCCCGGTCTGTGATCAGCCGCGTGAACACATCAAGCCGCCCGGTTGAGCTCTTCGGATTGGCAACTCCGGCAACGCGGGACGGCAGAGCCACGCTCTCCAGCAACGGCACGACATAGACGCAGCCCGCCTCGAACACCGCGCCCTTGGTCAAATCGATTTGATGCAAGGCCAATTGATCGATCCGGCTTTTGACAGTGGAGTCGGGGCCCGGCAGGAAACTCGCCCGGATACGCCAGGCCACGCTGCCCAGACGCAAATCCAGGCTCGCCGGTTGGATCTGCGCCTCCTCGATGTCGGTCAACGCCTTCAAGCGCCCACGCTGGATCATGCCGCGCAAATGGCTCGCGGGCAGAATACCGGTCGAATGCCCGCGCGAAACTTCGGCGGTATCGTCCGGCGCGTTGAACAATGACTGGTTCTGGCTCATGCGAAGGGTTGTAGGCCACCGCAGGTGCATGAGCAAAGAGGCGCGGCTGAATGTCCCCAGTCCCGGCCCCTTGATTGACCGCGAACCCTTCCGCACTTAAGTTGCCGCCACGTGGTGATTTGAGCCGGTCAGCTTCGCGGCCACGTTAAATAAGCAGCTAAACGGCCGGGTCGCGCGACCTCCGACCCTGCCTGGGATTGTTTTAGGAGTAGGTGCCGATGGGTGAACTGGAATCCGGCCGGAAATATGGCCTCAAGACCCGCCTTGTGCGCGGCGGTTTGAAGCGTTCGGAAAACGGCGAAACCTCAGAGGCGCTTTATCTGACCTCGGGCTTTGCCTACGACAACCCCGAAACGGCAGAAGCGCGCTTCAAGGGCGAAGACCCCGGCTACACCTATTCCCGCTTCGCCAACCCAACAGTATCCATGTTTGAAGAACGCATGGCGCTCATCGAAGGCTCGCCCGTCGCCCGCGCCACCGCCACCGGCATGGCCGCGGTCACCACGGCGCTGCTGTGCCATCTGCGCCAGGGTGACCACGTCATCGCCGCGCGCGCCATGTTCGGCGGCTGCCGCTATGTCGTCGAAGACGTGCTGCCGCGCTACGGAATCGCCTCGACCTTGGTCGACGGCTGCAATCTCGACGCCTGGCGCGCAGGCGTGAAACCCAACACAAAAGTCCTATTCCTCGAAACACCCGCCAACCCGACTTTGGAAATTATCGACCTGCGCGCCGTCGCCGAAATCGCGCACGCAGCCGGCGCCCGCCTGATCGTCGACAATGTTTTCGCCACCCCAGTGCTGCAACGCCCGATGGAGTTCGGCGCCGACATCGTCGTCTACTCCGCGACCAAGCATATCGACGGCCAAGGCCGTTGTCTGGGCGGCGTGATCCTATGCGATAAGAAATTCCTCGACGATCACCTGCAAATCTTCATGCGCAACACCGGCCCTTCGATCAGCCCCTTCAACGCCTGGGTGATGATCAAGGCGCTGGAGACACTCGACCTGCGCGTGCGCGCGATGTGCGACCACGCGAGCGCCGTCGCCGATGCACTTGCCCTCGGACCCAAGGTGTCCCGCGTCATCTATCCCGGCCGCGCCGACCATCCCCAGGCAGAACTCGCGCGCGCGCAAATGTCGCTTGGCGGCTCGCTCGTGTCGTTTTATCTCGACGGCGGCAAAGACCTGGCGTTCCGCTTCGCCAAAGCACTCAAGCTCATCGACATCTCCAACAATCTCGGTGATGCAAAATCACTCATCACCCATCCCACCACCACCACCCATTTTCGCCTGACGCCGCAAGCGCGCGCCGAACTTGGCATCACGGATGGAATGATGCGTTTGTCAGTCGGCCTCGAAGACCCCGCCGACCTGATCGACGATCTGCAACAGGCACTCAACTCGCTGTAGGAGACCAACAATGCACGAATACCGCGCAACGACATCCTGGCGCCGCACGTCAGAGGACTTCACCTACGACACCTACAACCGCGCCCACGAAGTAACCTTCGGCGGCGGCGAGACCGTGCCTTGGTCGGCCGCTCCAGAATTCAAAGGAGACGCCGATCGCGTAAACCCTGAAGAAGCCTTCGTTGCATCTCTTTCTAGCTGCCACATGCTGACGTTCTTGGCGCTTGCAGCTCGCAAACGCTGGATCGTCGATCTCTACATCGACGCCGCCTCAGGTGTCATGGAACGTAACAGCCAAGGCAAATACTGGGTCAGTCGGGTAACACTACGCCCCAAAGTGACATTCTCGGGCGAGCGTCAACCATCAACCGAAGAGATTTCCGCGCTTCATCACTCTGCGCATGATAATTGCTTTGTTGCGAACTCGGTGACGTCGGTCGTATCGATAGACGGCGCTTAACGAATTTAGCGGGGGCTTGAACCCGTCATGCGGTTTCGAGAGCGGGAGTACAGGCATCATGTTCGAGCGGATTACACGCAAAGTCAAAGTATCGGTTCAGCCGGCTTTCTTGGCCGACCAGTCCGCACCTGATCACAACCACTTTTTTTGGGCCTATACGGTCCTGATCGAAAACGAGAGTCCCGAAACAATACAACTGCGCGCCCGCTATTGGCGCATTATTGACGCCAACGGCCGCACCATCGAAGTCAAGGGTTCCGGCGTTGTCGGGCAGCAGCCTATACTGCGCCCGGGCGAGAAATTTGAGTACCGCTCCGGCACGCCACTGGAAACACCTTCTGGCATGATGCTGGGCGCCTATCAGATGCAAACCTCGCAGGGCGAAAGCTTTCAGGTCGATATTCCGACATTCCCGCTGGATAGCCCCCACGAGTCGCGCCTGATTCACTAACTGCCTATTGAATTCATAGCCCCACATGCTTTGATCCAAGCACGCGAGCCGGAAGTGCTTTACACTTCACTCGCATTCGGAGGGGGCTGCAATGGCGTCGATGATACGAAAACAATCGGTCAAACCGAAAGTGATCGAGCAAACGCGCCCATCGCGCGAAGAGGCCCAGGACGCCGTTTCAACCTTACTGCGTTGGGCTGGCGATGACCCCACCCGCGAAGGCTTGCGTGACACGCCCGCCCGCGTCGCCCGGGCCTACGAAGAATGGTTTTCAGGCTACAAAATAGACCCCGAAGACTACATGAAACGCACCTTCGAAGAAGTGGAAGGCTATGACGAGATGATCGTCTTGCGCGGCATCCGTTTCGAATCCCACTGTGAGCATCATCTGGCGCCAATTATCGGCAAGGCGCATGTCGGCTATCTGCCGTCGAACCGCGTCGTGGGAATCTCCAAACTCGCGCGCGTCGTCGAGGCTTACGCCCGCCGCCTGCAGGTGCAGGAAAAAATGAACGCCCAAGTCGCCAGTTGCATTCAACGGGTACTGAACCCCAAAGGCGTTGCCGTCGTCATCGAAGCCCAACACCAATGCATGACCACGCGCGGTGTCCACAAAGCAGGTGTCACGATGGTCACCAGCACGATGCTCGGCGCATTCCGCAAAGACCCCATGACCAGGCGCGAGTTCCTGACCATCATCGGCAATCCCGCCTCAAGCCTTGACGGTTAAACATGGGGACACTATTAACGCCGCGCGAAATGATCGGGCGCCTGGTGGCTTTCGACACCACCAGCCGCTCATCGAACCTCAACCTCATCGATTTCGTCAGTGACTACCTCAAGGGTCACGGCCTGACGCCGCGCCTGATCCCAAACCCTGAAGGCACCAAAGCCAACCTGCTGGTGACGCTGGGCCCGGACGCGCCCGGCGGCATCATTCTGTCGGGCCACACCGATGTCGTGCCCGTCGACGATCAACCGTGGGATACCGATCCCTTCAAAGTCACCGAGAGAGATGGAAAGCTCTTTGGCCGCGGCACGGCGGACATGAAAAGTTTCTCCGCTGTGGCGCTCGCCCTCGTGCCGGAGTTTTTGGCCCGCGGCGTTAAAGTTCCAATTCACATCGCCCTGTCTTACGACGAAGA
>VFKO01000541.1 GCA_009885515.1 Rhodobiaceae bacterium
GACGGCCTTCGCGCGCATGAGCCGGCCATTCTGGCGAGTCTGGATCGCGACGTAGACCAACGAAGCGAAGATCGCGCCCACGGCGACGATCTGGGAGATGTAGTAGAGTCCTTCGAGGGTCATGCGTTTGGCTTATCCGGTGTGGTTTTTGCCACCTGATCGTCGAGCTCCTTGAGCCGCTTCAGGTAGGACAGTGAGAAGTTGAGAAAGTGCGGCGTTGCGGGATCGACTTGCGGCAACCGGGTGTTCAGATGCTTCACGATTTCGGTACCGATGAAGTGCTGCGCGTATTTCCACCATTGTGTCCCGCCAGGGGTTCTGAGCAGAGCGATAGCCGCTCCCTCAATGCCTACCCAAGTTCCATCACTGAAAAATCCGTCCTTGCGCATGTTCAAGGCGGACTCTGCCACAAAAACGAATTCGGAGAGAAATTTGTCGACGTGCATTTGGGTGAGAGCATCGGGCTGCTCGTATTCGCGCAGTCCCAAAACGAACTTGTCAAATGCCCCGTCGTTGTCCTGATGAACCATCCGGCTCCACTCGGCCACGCGCAACAGCAGGTCACGCTGCGCTGCTGCCCGCTCCATCTTTTGCGATTGCTGCAGCTGGCGGCCGACAAAGATGAGCGAGACCAAAATCGCCAATACGGCAACGATCTGGGAGATGTAATAGATTTCTTCGAGGGTCATGGGCTCCGGCGACTAAATGTCAAAGTGGACGGTTGGTTTGCACTAGTTTGATCCAGCCAGCCGCGCTTCGGCGGCGGCGAACATGGCTTTGACGCGGGGATCGTCGCGGATGAAGGCCAAGTCCGGAAACATTTTCACCGCGTGTATCATACGGGCTGGCGCATGCTTCTGAAGAAAGTCTAGCATTCCAATTGCGGCGTCCACGTCTCGCAACACGGCGTTGGCGCGTAGAAAACTGACCTTCATGATCTCGTTGTCGGGATCGAGCAGCAGGCCACGTGAAACCAGTTCTCTGACACGTTCCGGCTGCTCAAGGACGGCAAGCGACAGTGCTGCGTGTCCCATGACTATTCCATTGTCCGGTTCCTGGCCGAGCGCAGTTTGGGCCCGCGCAAGGGTGAGTTCCGCGTATTGGCGGGCACGTTCCTTATCGCCAATGGTCACGTAGACGGCCAGAAGCCAACCAAATGCGGTACCGTTCGTCCCGGCGATTTCGGTTGCTTTCTGAAGATAGGGAATGGCGGCCTCAAACCTGCCTTCATACGTACAGACAACGCCGGCCATCATATTTGCTTCGTAGGAGACGGGATCCAGCCGAAGCGCCTCTTCGATTTCAATCCATGCGCCCTTGAAATCTGCGCTGTTTGCCAGAAAGCGACCCTTGGCGGCGTGCGCTTCCGGCAAGGATGCATCGAGTGAGAGCGCGCGCTCGGCGGCGGCCAAGCCCTCGTCGCTCGATTTACCGGAAACGGCAGCCCGGATCGTCATTGCCAGGGCCATGAAGCCCCAGGCACGGGCATAGTCCGGGTCAATTTTGATCGCGCCGGTACACAGCCGAATGATTGCATCACTGCCGCGCGCCGTTGCAACACTGCCGGTGAGATAGATATGCCGTGCCATCTGGTAGAGATTGTAGGCTTCGACGTTGTCAGTGCCGCGTTTCTCGATCGCCTTCTTTTCTTCCGGCAGCAGTTTCAGCTTCAGCGCCTTGACGATCGCTTCGGAGATTTCGTCTTGCAACGCAAAGATGTCGTTGA
>VFKO01000048.1 GCA_009885515.1 Rhodobiaceae bacterium
CAAAGCCATGGCCGTCTCCCCGCTTGCCGCAGGCAAACTTGATCCGCCCGACATCTGCCTCGTCTACGCCACGCCCGGCCAAATGATCATCCTCATCAACGGCCTGCAGTACCGCAACTACAAGCGCTTCGACTGGAGCGTTGTTGGCGAAACCGCCTGCGCCGATAGCTGGGGTCGCGCCCTCAAAACCGGAGAGCCCAGCCTCTCTCTGCCCTGCTTCGCCGAACGCCGCTACGGTGGTGTCCCCGATGAGGAAATGTTGATGGCACTTTCGCCCGCACACCTGCGCATCGCCATCGAAGGCATGAAGGCGCTCGCCAAAAACGGCCTGCGCTATCCCATCGCTCCCTACGGCATCCAAAACGACGTCCGCGCCGGATTGGGGGTGAGCTACGGCAAAGGATCAAGTTAAAGCACAAACCGACGGCGGCAGTGCAATCACGCGGTCGCCCCCTGCACCTTCATCTCGGCCGCAAACGCTATTCCCGCCAGCACATAGTGCGCTGCTGCCCAGATATTGATCAGCGAAGTGAACATCAGCGCATAGCGAAGGGAATCTTGCCCATAGTCTGGCGCAAGATAATCGCTGAGCATCCCAACCGCCAGCGGCCCAAGCCCCAGCGCAATGAAGTTCAGAATGAACAACATGATCGCCGCCACAGTCGCTCGCATCGCCAGCGGCGCCACGCTTTGGACTATCGCAAAACTCGGACCCAGATAGAACGCACCCAGCACCGAGGCCGGCAGATAAAACACCAGCGCCAGATTGAAATCATCCATCAAATAGAACAACAGGATCAAAGGTGCCGCGATGAATTTCGCCACCGCAATCACCCATGCGTTCCAGCGCTTGTCCTTGCGCGACATCCGGTCGGCAAGATAGCCGCCAAGCAGTGCGCCAGCTCCGCCCAGCACGCCCACGATTGGCCCCAGAATAAGCCCTATCTCAAGCCCGGAAATGTCATGCGTGCGCTTGAGGAACGACGCCGCAAACATCACACCTCCATAGCCGACAAAAGACGTCAGCGTCAGACCGATCACAACATGGCGGCAGGCTTTCGACTTCCAGATGAACGCGAACGCGGCACCGAGCGACGTCATCGTATCCGCAAAATTCTGCAGCTTACGGTCCGCATGATTCAACCCGTCGGACAACCCGCGTTGCGGTTCCTTGACGGTGATATAAATCAAAGCCGCAATCAAGAGCCCAGGGAAGCCGACAATGAAAAAGGCATATCGCCAACCCCACGCCTCGGCGACGGGAGCGCCAATCAGAAACCCTAACATCCCGCCCAGATAAACACCCAGCGCATAAAACCCTAGCGCACGGGAGCGCTCATGCGGCGCATACATGTCCGCGATCATGGAATGTGACTGTGGCGACGATCCGGCTTCACCAATGCCAACACCAATGCGCGCAATGACCAGCTGCGTATAATTTGCAGCCATCCCGCAAAACACCGTCATCACGCTCCAAACCGTGATCGCACCGGCAATCATATTGCGCCGGTTCGTCCGATCAGAAAGCAAAGCCAGCGGAATTCCCAGCGTCGCGTAGAACACAGCGAAGGCAAATCCGGTCAACAATCCAAGCTGCGTATCCGAAAGCAGCAAGTCTTTCTTGATATACTCAGCCACCGCGCCAACGATTGTCCGGTCCAGATAGCTCGACGTATAGACAAGCGTCAGCATGACCAGCGCGTAGTTTCGGTGCTTCCTGAGACTGTCAGGAAGCACAACACTCTCCGCCGGCGCCACGGTTGCGGTATCCGTCATGCAGCCTCCCAATGGGCAATATCAATAACCCTTGGAGCCCACGATAGCGAGATTGAGCGCCAGTGCAACCTGCACTTGGCACCCCTCGCCATTCTATTTCAACACCGGCGCCGCCACCACTTCGACCGGCAAGCCCAACTGCTCAAGCTGCGGCTTGACCACCGACGCATCACCAACGACTACAAACAGCAGCTTCGCCGGGTCGAGCTTGGC
>VFKO01000602.1 GCA_009885515.1 Rhodobiaceae bacterium
GCGAAGGGGATGGACCCGAGTGCGTAGCCGACGGCGAAGGCGAGGAGGGGGGGTAGCATCAGCTAGCGCTTTCTTCGGCTTGATACACCGTTTTGCCCGCGACCATCGTGCGCAACACTTCGCCTTGCATCAATCTGCCCTTGAAGGGTGAGTTTTTGCTGCGCGAGCGGAATTTTGTGGGGTCGATGCGGTGTGGGGTGTTGGGGGAAAAGAGCACGAGGTCGGCGGGTGCGCCTTTGGTCAGGCGGCCTTGGGCCAAGCGCAGGAGGCGGGCGGGGTTGATGGTGAGGCAGCGGAGGATGTCAATGATGGGCATGCCGGCTTCGTGATGCAGGGACAGGGCTGCTGCGAGCAGCGTTTCCAGACCGACGGCGCCAAAGGCTGCCTGGGCGAAGGGCAGACGTTTGGTTTCGGGGGCCTGCGGGTCGTGGCTGGAGACGATTGTGTCGATGGTGCCGTTGCGCACGCCTTCGACCATGGCGTTGCGGTCGTCTTCGCTGCGCAAAGGGGGGGACACTTTGGCGAAGGTCTTGTACTCGCCGATGTCGTTTTCGTTGAGCACGAGGTGATGGGCCGATACCGAGCAGGTGACGGGCAGGCCGCGCTGTTTAGCTTTGGCGATGATGTCGAGTGTTGCGGCGCACGAGACCTGGGCCAGGTGATAACGCGCGCCCGTGAGTTCAACCAGGCGCATGTCGCGTTCGACGATGATGGTTTCGGCGGCCGTTGGTGTGCCGCCGATGCCCAATCGCGCGGCGTATGCGCCTTCGTTCATGTGACCGGCGAGGGTGGGGTCTTCGGCGTGGGCCATGACTAGCGCATCGAAGTTTGCTGCATAGGCCAAGCAGCGGCGCATGATCAGACTTGAGGCCACCGTGCGATCGGCGTCAGTGAAGGCGATGGCTCCTGCGTCTTTGAGAAGACCCATCTCGGACATTTGCGCGCCGTTGAGGCCCCTTGTGAGGGCGGCTGCGGGATAGATGTTCACTTTCGCGGTTGCGGCAGCGCGGCGTTTCAGAAAATCAACGAGAGCTGCATCGTCGATCACCGGATCGGTTGTGGGCATGGTGACGAACGAAGTGACGCCGCCCGCGGCTGCGGACTCCGCGGCCGAGGCCAGAGTCTCGCGGTGTTCGGCACCAGGTTCGCCGGTGAAGACCCGCAGATCGATAAGGCCGGGTGCTAGGATTTGTCCGGCGCAATCGATGATGCCGGCGTTGGCGGGCTTGCCGTCGTTGAAGAGGCGGGGGCCCAAATCCATGATGGTTGCGTCTTCGACCAGCACTGCACCGGTGGTATCGAGGCCAGAGTCAGGATCAATGAGCCGGGCGTTGATGAAGGCGGTGCGGGCGCTCATGATTTGCGCTCATCATTTGGCAGTTGTCTTGCAAGCGCTTCGAGGACGGCCATACGGACGGCGACGCCCATTTCGACTTGTTCGTGGATGAGGCTGCGGTCGATGTCGTCGGCGATGGCGCTGTCGATTTCGACGCCGCGGTTCATGGGCCCTGGATGCATGACGAAGGCGCCCGGTTTGGCAAGTGCCAGCTTCTCGCGATCGAGGCCGTAGAAGTGGAAGTACTCGCGTTGCGAGGGCAGGAACGAGCCGGTCATGCGCTCGGACTGCAGTCGCAGCATCATGACGATGTCGGCGCCCGTGATGGCGTGGCGCATGTCATTGAAAATTTCGGCGCCCCATTCGCCGGCGCCTGCAGGCATCAGGGTGCGAGGTGCCACCAGTCTGACGCGCGCGCCAAGCTTGTTGAGGAGGTGGACGTTCGAACGGGCGACGCGGCTGTGCATCACGTCGCCTGCGATGGTGACTGTGAGGCCTTCTATGCGTCCCATGCGGCGGCGGATTGTCAGCGCGTCGAGGAGGGCCTGGGTGGGGTGTTCATGCGCGCCGTCGCCCGCATTGATCACCGAGCACGTCACTTTGTCTGCCAACAGTGCAACCGCGCCGGAATCCTGGTGGCGAATGACGATGATGTCGGGGTGCATGGCGTTGAGTGTCGTTGCCGTGTCGATCAGCGTTTCGCCCTTGCGGACGGAGGACTGGGCGACGGACATGTTCATGACATCGGCGCCGAGCCGTTTTCCCGCCAGTTCGAAGGAGGATTGCGTGCGCGTGGAGGGTTCGAAGAACAAATTGATCAGCGTGCGGCCGCGCAGCGTGTCACGCTTTTTCTGAATCTGGCGGTTGAGATCGACATACTCGTTGCCGAGGTCGAGCAACGATTCGATTTCGTGGCGCTGCAATGGCGCGATGGCGAGTAGGTGTTGGCGGGAGTAATGGCCGGTCATCGCGAGGTGGGTATAGGGGGTGGAGGCTTGGCTCGCAAGGTGTCTTGGTCATGAAACCCACAGCATGTATGTGGTAACCATTACTAAGCAGCGGGAGGGCAAAAGCATGTCAAATCACAACCTCGAGTCATCCCGCGCGCGATGCGGCATCCTTATGCCGCGTCATGCCGCGTCGCTGATGCGGGACCCAAACGTGATTGTGAATGTCCGGTTTGCTCGCCGCGCCGAGTCCCCGCGTGGGTCCCGGTGTCTGCGAAGCAGCATAAGGATGCTGCATCGCGCACGGGATGACGGCGGTTTGTTATGTGAAAATTTTTTCTATGTATCACCCCAACGCCCACAACATAACCGGCATTGTTATCATCGCTGTCAGTGTTTGGGTGGTGGTGATGCCGGCCATGAGGGGGGCGTCGCCTCCGAGCTGGCGGGCGAGGATGTAGGACGAGGGAGCGCCGGGGACGGCGGCGCAGATGAGGGCTGCGGTTTTGGCGGCACCGTCTACTCCCAAAAGTGTTGCACCCAGGGCGACCATGGCAGGCATGGCCAAAAGCTTCAGAATGGTAGCGGTTGCGATGGCGGCAGGCCTCGCGCGCAGGTCGGCGAAGTCCAGACTAGCGCCGACGGCGAGGAGGCCCAACGGAAGTGCGGCCTTGCCGATGAGATCGATGGTGGTGCTCGCGACTTGGGGAATGGGCAAACCGGTGAGCTGGACGGCGATGCCCGCGATGCAGGCGAGGATGAGCGGGTTTTTGATCAGCTGTTTGGAAAGCATCACCAAGCCTGGTTCGCCTCCGGCAGCGTGACGCACCAGGACAACGACGCACAACGTGTTGGCTAGAGGCACCATGATGGCGATGGCGATGGCTGCAAGTGCGAGGCCTTTGCTGCCCAACACGGCAGCGATCGCGCCAAGGGCGACATAGCTGTTCCA
>VFKO01000399.1 GCA_009885515.1 Rhodobiaceae bacterium
CGCTCGGGGGGGATTTTGCGTTGATAGGCATGGAGATCCTCCAGTTCGTGTGGAAGGCCTCCTCGATAGTCCCGCGCACGCAAGCTGCCCGGGACCAGCGGTTCAAGACCGGTGACGAACTGTTTCCTTGAGTGCGTTCATCACGGCCGAACCGTACGCGCGTCCGACAGCCACGACACGCCGAGCACGAGTTCGACGGCGTTCGCGCGAGGCCTGTGCACGCCGGTGACGGCGTCCACCCGGACGATCGACTTCCGGTGCACGCGCAGAAACACGGGCGGCGGAAGAATATCCTGCATCTGAGTCATCGTTGCCCGGTGCAGCAGCAAACGCTTGGCCAATTGCGGTTCGGCAAAGTTCTCCGCCGCCGTGACGGCCAGCACCTCATCCACCGCGACAAATGCCTGACCGTTTCCGATCTTGACCGCGATCCGCCGTGGCGCCTCGGACGAGGGTTCTGGCACGATGGTACCGGCAGGACGATACTGCGTCTCGAGGGACGGAATCGGTACGACCGACACGACAACCGCCCAGAAGAAGCCGTAGTCGACGAGCATGGCCGGCCATCGCCCGGCGGCCTCAGCCAAAGGCGACCCAGGCCAAGGACCGGACGCCGTTGCAGCGATCGCGCCGTCGGCAGCGAGGAGCGCGGCAATCACGCCGACGAACAACACCCACAGCACCGCGACATTGGCCACATACACGTTTTCCGGTTTTGCCCAATCGAACCCCGCCATCATCGACCCTGCCGCATCGCTGAGAATGGCGCGCAAACTCGACATACGCTAGCTTGGCTGTGCCCCGCCCTCAGGGAACATGAAGTGCGCCACGCAGGATCTCACGATGCCGCCAGTCCTCATCCCCCTGCAGCCTTACCCGCGCCTGTCCGACGCCGAGCGTGTCGCCCAGGCTGAGGCGTTTCGCGACGCCATGCGCTCGCGCCGCACCGTGCGCGACTTCGCGCCGACGCCGGTGCCGATGGCGGCGGTGTGCGCCGCGATCGAGGCGGCTGGTGGCGCGCCCAACGGTGCGAACCGCCAGCCCTGGCACTTCGTCGTCGTGACCGACGCGCAAACGAAACGCGCCATCCGTGAAGCGGCCGAAGAAGAAGAGCGCGCCTTCTACGAAGGCCGCGCGCCCAAGGAGTGGTTGGAGGCGCTGGAGCCGCTCGGCACCGATTGGCGCAAGCCGTTTCTCGAGACGGCGCCCGTGCTGATCGTCGTGTTTCAGGAGCTCTGGGGAAGGCTGCCGTCTGGTGCGCGCGTCAAGAACTACTATGTCACCGAAAGCGTTGGCATCGCGACGGGTTTGCTGTTCGCCGGCCTGCACCACGCGGGCCTCGCCACCTTGACCCACACACCAAGCCCAATGGGCTTCCTACGCGACATCCTCAAGCGCCCGCCGAACGAAAAGACCGCGATGATCGTCGTCGTCGGCCACCCCGCCGTGGACGCCCAAGTGCCCGCGATCACCAAGAAGCCGCTCGCCGAAATCGCCACATTCGCCTGAGTGACAGCAGCAGCGCTCGCCATCACGATTGGCTGATCACCGCGGTGGGCACCGGCGTCACTGGCCGAGTTCGCGAAGCGCCACCGCGCGCTTCTCCTTCGCTGACATCTCGGCAGCGAGCCCCATCAGCACCGCCCAGGTCCCGTCCTCCGCTGTCACCGCCGCCGGCCCGCCGTTCAGAACCGCGTCGAGAAACGCGCGGTGCTGATAGTAGCTCGCGCCATGGTGCGTGCCTGCGCTGAGCGCCGTCGCGTCGACCGCGACATGCGTCGTCACCGGGTCCTTGGGCGAACGAGGTGAAAAGACGAGGTCGCCATCCGGGATGAACACTTCGAGCTTGCCCGTGTCACCGACCGCGACGATCTCTTCCTGGTTCTTCGACCCTTCCGCGAACATGCAAAGATCCAGCATCGCGCGAACACCGTTGTCGAACTCAACAATCGTATAGGAGTTGTCGATGATATCCGGCACGCGTCCGTCATAGCGTTCATCGAGGTGATTAACGTCCATCGCCCCCGAACAGTAAACGCGCACCGGTTTGGCTTTCACAATCAGACGCATCAGGTCGAAGAAGTGGCAGCATTTCTCCACCATTGTCCCGCCGGTATTCTGCGAAAAGCGATTCCAGTCCCCGACCTTGGTCAGGAACGGAAAACGATGCTCCCGAATGGCCAGCATCTGTAACCGCCCAATCTTGCCCGCAGCAACGTCACCGATGAACTGCGCGACCGGCGGCATATAGCGATACTCCATGCCCACCCAAAACACGCCGCGATGCGCCCGCGCCGCCGCGCGCACGGCTTGCACATCTTCAAGCGTTGTCGCCAGCGGCTTCTCGCACAACACATGCTTGCCGCTTCTAATGACGTCTTCCAGGATGGCAGCATGAGTGAAATTCGGAGAGGAAATGACCACCGCGTCAATGTCGCCATCCTCAAGCAAGGCTTTGGCATCGGGATAAACGATGACTGTGTCCTTTAGTTTTTCGCCCAAGAATGCCTGAGCGAGCGTAATCGACTGCGGCGCTGGATCGGTGATCGCGTAAATCTCCGCGCCCGGCATCAATTTCAGGTTCTGAATATGCTCATACCCCATCATGCCGGTGCCGATCAGCCCATAGCGAATTTTCTGTGCAGACAAGACAGCCTCTCATGAGTTTACGCTCTCCTCTTGTACAGACCCCGCCCGATGGGTCAAATGCCGGACCAACAGCCACGAAGAGACGAACACAAAAATGTCGGAAATGGGCAGGCGCCTGGGTCAGAGCAAACTTACGGTGGGCCCAATCGCCTATGGCCTGTGGCGATTTACGGGCGATGATGTCTCTGCGGCATCCACGCGGATCGAAGCCGCCATCGATTCCGGTATTACGCTTGTCGACGTCGCCGCAGTTTACGGCCTCGATTGGGGCGGGTCGTCTTTCGGGGAATCCGAGGCGCTCCTGGGCAAAGTGTTCGCAGCAACGCCCGGGGTCCGCCAAAACATGGTGCTTGCCACCAAATTCGGGATCATTCCGGGCGTACCATATGACTCCAGCGCAAACGCCGTGGTGCAGTCGTGCGAAGACTCGCTCAAGCGTTTGCACACGGACGTCATCGACCTGTTTCAGGTCCATCGCCCCGATGTGCTGACACACCCCGCCGAACTCGCAGCGGCATTGACCAGCCTGCGGAGTCAGGGAAAAATTCGGGAGGCGGGGGTTTCCAACTATGGGGCGCAACAGACGGCGTTGCTCCAGAAATTCCTGCCATTTCCGCTGACGACCACGCAACCCGAATTCTCTGCCCTCGCGATCGCGCCGGTCTTCGACGGCACACTCGACCATGCTATCGCGCATGACCTGACACCACTCGCCTGGTCGCCCTTGGGTGGCGGCAGGCTGGCTAAGGGAAGTACCAACGACGAGCGCGTGAGCCGGGTGGTAACAAAGCTCGACGAACTCGCAGACCGCGATGGCGTCAGCCGAGCTGCAGTCGCACTCGCATTCATCATTTGCCACCCGGCCACTCCAATCCCGATTATTGGAACGCGAAACCCCGCTCGTATCGCCGCCGCCGCGCATGCGTTGCGCGTGAATCTGAGCCGCGCCGACTGGTATGGCATCGTTGCAGCCTCTCAAGGAGCGCCGATGCCATGACTCTACCGCCGTGCGAAGTTTCATGGTTCTCGGCGTTGTGTGACGACGACTATGAGTTCCTTGGTGTTTCAGACCCAAAGCTCAAAGCAAGTTTCGAACACTGCCGCGATATCGCAGTGAACGCGGAGACCTGTGGCTTCGACAACATCTTACTGCCCTCGGGTTACGCGCTGGGGATTGACACGATCGCGTTTGCAGGCGGTATCGCGCCACAGCTCAAGCGTATGCGCCTGCTCGTCGCCGTGCGTTGCGGTGAAATGTGGCCGCCCCAGCTTGCGCGCCAACTGGCCACGCTCGACCAAATGCTCGGCGGCCGCCTGACCATCAA
>VFKO01000437.1 GCA_009885515.1 Rhodobiaceae bacterium
CGAAAGGATGCAAGCCCCACTGCCAGGCGAAGGCGATGAACGCAAGGATGGCGAGGGTCAACACGATGTAGCCCATCTGGGCCATGCGGGCGCGGGGTCCGGCGCCGAAGCCGGTGATGCTCCAGATCACCATCGGAATAGCCAGCACCGCGATGACTACGGGGATAGCCAGAAGCGCCAACAGCGCCGGAGACGGGCCGTGAAAGATAGCGATGGGCGCGGCATTGGAGAGCAGAGCTGCCATCGCAACCAGCATCGCCACCGTCAGACCTGCCGCAAGGAAGCCGGTGATACGCGGAGCGAAAGTGATGACGGCCTGTGGCTCGCCAAAAAAGTGGCGGCTGAGGAACCCGTTGGCCCACCCCCAGATCGTCATGATGCAGATGGCCACAACCAGGGCCAGCGCCACGGACCACATCGCCCACTCACCGGTTCCGGTGACACGGTCATAGGCATCGGTGTCGATTATGAATCGTTGTACGTCGCCTTTGGCGCCGGTTTGGGCGGCGGCCTTCCATTGAAAGTCTGGATTTACCCACGTACCGTTCATTTGCGGCAGGAAAACGATATCGTGGCCAACACCGGGCAAGAAAACCTGCAACTGCCCCTCACCCATTGCCTTCACCGTCATTTGCGAGGCCGCGGCCCCCATAACCGTAAAATCGGAGCGCGCCCGGCGCACGGACATGTATGTCCCCGCAATGGCCCGCGCGCGGGCTTCTATTTCGGGCCCAGCCGCAACAATCGGTTCGCTTTTGTTTGGCCATACCAGATCGAACAGCCCCTTGTTCAGGGAAGCGCTGCTGGCGAAGCTGCAATTCACATTGGTGGCGACGAAAAATCCGGATCTTGTCTCCGGATGCAGCACCAGCTGAGCGCAAAAGCCAGGCCACGAGCCATCATGGCCGATCCAGCGTATGCCGTTGCGCCGTCCGCCCGCAAAGCCATACGCCCAACCGTCCAGTCCCTCCGCGTTGGAGAAATGCCCCGCGTGCATCTTTTCGATTGTTGGTTCCGACAGTAAATGCTCGCCATCGCCGTAAGCCCCCTTGCTCAAGTGCGCCATCATGAACGCCACCATATCGGCGGCAGTGGTAATGAGATCACCGGCCGGGCCCGTGGCCACACGGTCGAGTGCGATGCGGCTGTATCCTCCTTCATCCCCTCCTCGCAGATACGGCACCGCAATGTCCGCCGGCAGCGGATAGGGAACGCCGAAACTCGAGGCCGTCATACCCAGCGGGGTGAATATATGCTCCCCCACATAGGCATTGAATTCTTGGCCGCTGACATTTTCGACGATGTGTCCGGCCAAAGCATAGCCGTGGTTTGAATGGGCAATCACCGTGTTGGGGGCAAGAACGCGCTGCGGCATTTGACGCGACAAATACTGGCCCAGCGGTTGCACAGGTCCCTGCAACGGCGCCCCCAGGCCCAGATAGCGGTCATCAAAGCCGGCAGTGTGGGTCAACAAATTGGCCAACGTCACCGCTTCGGGATAGTTCGACGGAATTTTGAACGCCGAGAGATACGTGTTCACATCGGCGTTGAGGTCAGCTTTGCCCTGCTCGACGATTTGCATCACAGCCGTCGCCGTGAACAGTTTTGAAATCGACGCGACGCGAAAGCGCGTCCGATCCGGATCAACTGGCGTGCGGGCGCGGATGTCGGCAAAGCCATACCCGGCCTTGAGCGCTACGCTTCCGTCTTGAATGATGACGATAGCCGCACCCGGAATCTCACCCGCAGTAATAAGGCCGGACATCAGACCATCGACATACGGCTTGAAGGTGGATGCGCTGGCGCTGACTGGCGGCGCTACAGCGTCTTGCGGCGCGGTTGTGGTTTGATCAACCGGAGGCGCGGGCGCAAACCGCTCTGGACTTTTTTTGTCCAGCGGACCGCTCTCGTCGCGCGGCGGGGCACCGAGAACGGGGACGCCAAATCCGGACGGTGGATCATCAACTGGTTGCGCGAGCGAGTACGGCACCATCACAGACAGAGCCAAACAGATAAGGTAGCATTTCCTGAACATTATTGATCCTGTCACCCCGGCCCGACGCCCGTCCGCTGCTGGCGAATTTATCTGTCTCCGTTGCCTGGTGCTACTGGGGGCGTAAGAAATTTGTTTGCAGGTTGAACCTTTCCTGCCAATAGCTGCAGCCAGGACGTGCAAACTTATAGTTAGTTCGCTTGGCGCGCCGCATTCACAATAGCTTCACCGCTTCGTGGTTCCCTGCCGTGAAATGTCGAGACTCAAAATGACGAACACTGTCACCATTTATCATAATCCGCAGTGCGCAACGTCGCGCAATACGCTGGGCCTGATACGCAATTCGGGCATCGAGCCACAAGTCATTGAATATCTAAAGACGCCGCCTTCGGTGAACGAGTTGCGCGGGCTCATTGAGCGGATGGGCGTGCAGCCGCGAGACCTGTTGCGCGAGAAGGGAACGCCGTACGCCGAGATGGGACTTGATAATCCAG
>VFKO01000003.1 GCA_009885515.1 Rhodobiaceae bacterium
TCATCAGGACATTGAGCGTTTCTTCAGCCGCGTACACATCGACACGGCGCATCATGTTCTGGGCCACCATGCGCAAGTCATCTATGCCGTGCGATTGATCGGCATGGTCGTGCGTGATGAGTACGGCGTCTAAAGTGCTAACGCGAGCGTCGATAAGTTGCTCGCGCATGTCTGGGCTGCAATCGACAAGAATCTTTGTGGCGCCTTTCTCGACCAGAATCGAACAGCGCCGCCGTCTATTTCTGGGCTCATGTGGGTCGCACGCGCCCCAATCTCCATCGCCTCCCACGCCGCCGATGCGCGGCACGCCGCCCGATGAACCGCTGCCCAAAATCGTGACTTTCATTGAGTTCATGCCGGCCGCCGGACTTTTGTAAACAGGCGAAAGAAATTGTCCGTCGTCTGGTCAGCAAGTTTTTCTAACTCTACACCTTTCAATCGTGCGACAGCCTCAGCGGTGTGCTTCACAAATGCCGGCTCATTTCGTTTGCCGCGATGAGGCATGGGTGCCAGATACGGCGCATCCGTTTCAATCAACAACCGGTCAAGCGGCACATTGGCGACAATGCTCCGAAGCTCATCAGTCTTTTTGAAGGTGACAATGCCGGAAATCGAAATGAAAAGTCCCAAACCCAGCGCCGTCTGGGCAAGCTTTGCTGTCGACGAAAAACAATGGATCAAACCGGGAAACGCGCCCCGCGAATACTCGTCCTCCAAAATTGTACACAAATCTTCATCGGCATCTCGCGCATGCACAATCAAAGGCAATCCTGTATGCCGCGACGCTGCGATATGCGCCCGGAAATTTCTGATCTGATCCGTCTTGGGGCTGTGCTCATAGAAATAGTCCAATCCAGCTTCACCAATGCCAGCCACACGGGGATGCTGGGCGCGCTCAATCAACTCAGCAGGCTCATCAAGTTTTTCGCTGGCGGCTTCGTGCGGATGCACCCCGACGCTGCACCAGATATGATCAAATCGTTCCGCAATCGCGCGCACACCGTCAAAACGGTCCAACCGGGTACCAATTGTCAATATTGTTCCCACACCGGCATCTCGGGCCCGGCCCACGACCTGATCAAGCTCTGGGGCGAATTCCGGAAAATCCAAGTGGCAGTGACTGTCGACGAACATAGACGTTTCCACGGGTGACTTCGCACACTCAATTGTTTCAGTGCTGCGCAGCGGCTTCAATAGCAAAAAGAGTATTCAAAATGTGCTGCTTTTTATCAAGATTAAGATCGTAAGCCCTCCCGGTTTCTTGCCGCAATTTTTCCCAAAGCCGCTGCCAGGATTCCAGCGGCATCACCTGCTGCAATTTACGCATCAGCGCCTGTTCACTGGACAATGTGTGTTGCGCCCCGAACGCCCCGCGCAAAAGGCGCTCCTCGACCTGCATAAGAAGCGTTGAAAACAATCGCATTCCGTTCTCTGCGGGTAATTTCGCGGTCTTCTCGGCAAAGGCAAACACTCCGCCAGCGTCCATTCGCGGCAGTCCACCCAAGAGTTCAACGACATCACGGTACATTCCGGCTGCGCCCGCCTCCGCAAACGCGAGCGCACGTCCGGGCGCTCCATCTGCAAGTGCTGATACCAACTCCCGTTCGTCTTCCCTCAAGCCAGGCCGGAGCGTGCCAACCGCCGTCCGCGTGGCTTCGTGGCTCAACTTGCGCAGCGTCAGCATCCGGCACCGCGACCGCGTCGTGGCCAAAAGCGCGCCTGGTGCGTGAGAGATCAAAAGCAACAGCGCGCCCTTGGGGGGCTCCTCAAGTATTTTAAGCAGCGCATTTTGCGAATTTGAATTCATATCGTCAGCGCAATCGATAACGGCGATACGCGCACCGCCAAACGAAGAATGCCGGGAGAAAAAGCCACGAAGTTTGCGCACCTCATCAACGGGGAGTTCTGACTTGAATTTTTTGAGCGTAAAATCCCACGGACGGCGCAAGAGAATCAAATCCGGATGCGAAAGCGCCGCAATCTGGCGCCGCACTGGATGGTCATCGCCGATTGTCAGCTGATCATTGCAGTCCTGGGCTCCGTGAGCCAGAAGAGACCTGACAAATCGCCAGGCCAGCGTTGCCTTGCCCACACCCTTTGGGCCGGCAATAATCCAAGCATGATGCAGCTGGCCCGACCGGGCGGCTTGCGCCAACGCACGGCAAGCACTTTCGTGGCCATAAAGTTCGAGCTGTTCGCGTGGGTGTGGCAGATCTCCCTCACGGTCACTTTCAGGGACCGGTTCCAATTCCAACGCTCGTGGACGCGGCGCCATTATTCAAGCCTTAGCCGCAATTTGAGCGCGGCCAGCACAGCTGAGTGAATGCGCTCAATCGACTGGCTCGCATCAATCACCAAGCACCTGTTTGGAAATCTGTGTGCGATATCCAAAAATCCTTGACGCAGTCGCTCGTGGAATTCGCGGCCTTTGCGCTCAAAGCGAGTCTCAGAATCACGCCGGGATGCCGCGCGTTTGAGCCCTTCATCTACCGGCAGATCCAGAACGATTGTCAAATCCGGCTCCACGCCAGACATAACCAATCTGTGAAGCATTTCGACCATATGGCGATCCAGCCCCCCAGCATAAGCTTGGTAGGCAATCGTAGAATCCGCAAACCTGTCGCAAAGCACATGCGCTCCACGCGCAATCGACGGCTCAATGATCTGCCGCCAATGCTCAACTCTTGCCGCATAGAACAAGAGCGTTTCAGCCAGCGGCGACCAACGGTCAGCCGCCCCCGTCACAAGCAGAGCCCTGATCTCTTCGGCTGACGGCGAACCTCCGGGCTCACGTGTCTGAACAACATCTACGCCGGACAGCGAAAGATAGCTCGCCAGCAACTTTACCTGAGTCGATTTACCCGTACCCTCACCGCCCTCAAATGTTATGAAGCGGCCCTTGTTCATGGACCAGTGGTTTCAGCAGATTGAGATTCCGGAAGCGTCAATTGTTCGCTCACGGGTGTGGGTTCACGTTCACTGGCGAAGAGCTCCTGCAAACCCAATTTCATTTTGGTCATCAACCCGCCGGAGTCCACATTGGCGCCAGCATGCACGGTGGCGCTCAGGCTGTCGATGCCCGGTGCCGTTATAGTTAGCTTGCCGATGACTTGCCCTTTTACTACGGGAGCCAGAACCGGTGTGTCATACGTCAACACCACTTTGAGTGCGTCGCGTTGGGTTCTACGGAGCAAAAGCGTAACCGGCTTTTGGACAACCAGAGAAACTTTAGCCTCCTCTCCCGACCACACTTCGACTTCACCGACGCTTGCCTCTGGTTTGAGCAATGCGTACACGCGAAACTCACGAAACCCAATGTCCAACAGTCTTTTAGTTTCAGCAACCCGCTGAGCCTCGTTTGCCAACCCGTTGACGACCAGGATCAGACGCCGGCCTTCATGTTGCGCCGAAGCAACCATGCCATACCCAGAAGCCGCTGTGTGGCCGGTCTTTAACCCGTCAGCCCCGGCATAGGATCCAAGCAGCAGATTTCGATTGCTTTGCTTGATGCCGTTCCAGGTAAACTCCCGTTCCGCAAACATGCGATAGTACTGGGGAAACTCCCGGATGATGTAGGCCGCGAGGAGTGCAAGATCATGTGATGTGACGTGCATGTCCGGATGCGGCAGGCCGCTGGCGTTCTTGAAAACTGAATTTTTCAATCCAATTCTCTTTGCCTCGGCATTCATCAAATCCGAAAAGGCTTCTTCACTGCCCGCAAAGTGTTCTGCAACCACTGTGCAAGCATCATTGCCCGATTGGATGATGATCCCTCGCAGCAAATCTTCAACACGAATTTGCGACCCAATGCTCACAAACATTTTCGAAGATTCATTTTTGCCCGCAACCGAAAGACGCCAAGCCCGCTCGGTCACTGTAAACGTGTCGTCGAGGCGAAGTTCGTTGTGCTTGAGCTTTTCGAACAGAATGGCCACAGTCATCAGCTTCGCCATCGAAGCTGGATCCATCGGCTCGTTGCCATTCTTGGAAAACAAAACAGCGCCCGTTTCAAAGTCCATCATCAGCGCAAAGGGTGCCGCAGTTGGAACGTCGTTGATAGGATCAGCCGCCGGTAGCGCAAGCGCGCTTGAAAGGTTAAACAAGAACGAAGTCAGCAAAATAAAAATCAATCGCATTTTTGACCTACTCTACTATGATCTGGGCGCCGTTCTGGCCTGAACCGATCACTTTGTCCAACATCATGTCGGCCTCTTCTACCGTTCCAAACGGACCAAACCTGACGCGATGAAGTGGTCGCCCATTTTGCAGGATTCTGGAAACCTGCGATCGACCGATACTGGCAAGATTCTGGGAAAGCCGGTCGGCGTTTCCTCGCGTGACAAAGGCGCCGACCTGTATCCACAATTGGGTGTTCGTGGGCACTGAAACTGTCGTGACCACGCCATCCGTTTCAACCACATTTGCGTCTGCTGCAATCCCGGGCTGGGAGATTATGGGTAGACCGGCATCTATCACAATTGGGCTCGAGCCTGACGCTCCATGCGGCGGAGCAAGCGGGGTACTTGCCACTTGACTCCGCGGCGCAGCTCGAACATCGCCCGGTTTCACCGATGAAATGTCGTCGTCATCCGCAGGCGCCATCGCCCCCACGACACCCCTGCCCTCGTATTGCACGCGCACGCGCGCAGTTCCCCGGTTCTGAAATCCCAACAGTTCAGACGCCCTGCTTGAGACATCAATTATGCGTCCATGCGCATAGGGTCCGCGGTCGTTCACTCTCAGTCGAAGTGAGCGGCCATTATCCAGGTTCGTTACCCGAACAACACTGGGCAATGGCAAGGTGCGATGCGCCGCCGTGAGTGTATTCATGTCATAGCGCTCGCCATTGGCCGTCGATTTGCCATGAAAGTCGGAACCATACCAAGACGCCACTCCTGTTTCATCGTAGAAGGCATCTTCTTTGGGATAGTACCAGACACCGCCAATTTGGTAAGGAGAGCCAACCTTGTAACGGCCCAACTGGGGCGTGGGCTCGGTTGTACAACTCGCTGCGGACAAAATCGTAAGAAGCACGACGGCAGTGCGCATCAACGGCGCATTTTTCATGATAATGTTCCAGAAATGAGAAGCACACCAAACGGCCTGTAATGCAACGCGAAAAACTTGCGAAAGACACAGTGCAGCCGCAAGAATCGATTTGATTCTCTAACCACGACTTCCTTCGATAATGGCCAAGAATTCATCAGCCTTCAAGCTTGCACCACCGACCAAAACGCCGTCGACCGATGTCAAATTCAATATTTCGCGAGCGTTAGACGGCTTGACCGACCCACCATACAACAATCGAACGGTTTTGCCTGGAAGGCCAAAACGTTCTTCAAGCCGCGCCCGGATAAACGAATGGGTGCGATCAATGTCATTCAACGATGCGGTTTTCCCGGTTCCGATCGCCCAAATGGGTTCATAGGCGAACGCAGTCTCTGGCGTCAGAGAATCCGCAGTTACGCTCGCTTGAATTTGTTGAGCTAGAATTTGCTCGGTGCCGCCTTCGTTCTTCTGCGCCTCACTTTCCCCGATGCATACGATTGCGGAAAGCCCGGCACGCCGTGCCGCAGCTGCCTGCGCGGCAACATCCGAGGACGTTTCTTTGTGATCGGTCCGTCTTTCAGAATGGCCGACGATCACGTAGGACGCTCCAGCGTCTTTCAACATATCAGCACTTATATCACCCGTGTGGGCACCGCTTTCCTTGGCATGACAAGCTTGCCCCCCGAGCTTGATTGGACTGCCCTGAATCACAGGGCCCAGAGATTGCAGCAATGTAGCTGGCGGGCAAACGAGGATTTCGGGTAACCTGGTCCGTCCCCGCAACCCACTCACCAAGGACTCGATTTCCTTGAGCGAGGACTTCAGACCGTTCATTTTCCAGTTGCCGGTGACAAGTTGCATGGTTTCTTTCCAATGGGTTGGCGCTAGTTTAACTCCCGGGTGCCAGAAAAGCTGCCATGATGCCTCAGGTCAAGCTCCGGGCACGCCCTTGCCGAGGTTTGGCGCCCCCCCTAGTATCCGCCGCCGCTTAGTAGTGTGCTGGAACGGTCGCCTGGGTGCGGCTGGTCAACTCCAACACAAGACGTCGGTGAACTCTCCGCGGAAATTCCCAAATCTGGCTCTCTCCCTACCATGTTAGAAACATTACGCAATTCGACCAAAGGATGGTTCGCCGCCCTCATGATTTTCGTGCTGGTTGGCAGTTTCGGAATGTGGGGCGTGCAAGACATGCTCAATTTGACAGAGCAACCAAGAGTTGCCGAAGTTGGCGGGGAAGACATTACGCCTGAACGGTTCCAGCGCGACTTTTCGCGGTTCATTGGTCAAATGTCGCGCTCCTCCGGATCAGAAATGTCCACCCAACAGGCAAAGACCGAAGGTCTGGATCGCGTTGCTTTGGATCGTTTGGTGAATAAACTGGCGATCCTTCATAAGTCTCGCGCAATGGGCTTGAATGTTTCTTCCGCCCAAATCGTTGAAGCACTTCGCCCAATTCAGGGCATGGTAGATAGTAAGGGCAAACTGAACCCCGATGCGTTAATCCAACTTGCGCGCACCAACGATATGTCTCAAGGCGAATTTATCGACCTAATCACTGCAGACTTGATCCGCAATCAGATGTTGAGATCCGTTGCTGCAGGAGTCGTACTGCCTCCGGGCCTGGAGAACGCACTAAACCGATTCCGGTTGGAGCGCCGGATTGTCGAGTACGTGGAGATCGATCAGACCCGCGCAGGAGAGATCAAGGATCCTTCAGAAACCGAGCTCCGCAAGTATTATAACGGCCTTGCCGATGCACGCTATTCAACGCCCGAGTTGCGCTCAGTCGTCTTCGTTTCAGCGCGCATTGAAGATGTAGCTGCATCTGTAAAAGTTTCCGAGCAGGAAATCGTCAAAGTCTACGAAGCCAACCGTCGCGTCTATGAAACGCCCGAAAAGCGGGTGCTTGAACAAATCAAATTCAAGACCGAAAAAGGCGCGCGGAACGCAAAGGCAAAGCTTGATGCCGGGGCGTCATTTGAAGCCATAGCCAAAGCCGAAGGATTTGGCCCGACCGATATCAAATTAGGCGAAGTGAGCAAAACCGACACAGCCATACCGGCCACCGCATTCGAGTTGCCGTTAGCGACAATCAGCGACCCCGTAAAAGGGACGTTCGGGTGGGTCATCATACGCGCCATCTCCGCAACGCCCGGAACAAGTAAATCCCTCGACGAAGTTCGCGAAGAAATACACAAACGCATTTATGATGGCCGCGCAAAAGACGCGCTTTCTGATTTGACGAACAAGCTTGAAGACACTTTGGGAACAGGCGCAACGCTAGAAGAAGCCGCTGTGACTCACAAGATTCCCATTCGCTCTGTCGACCTAACTTCTGAAGGCACGGATAACAATGGAACCCTGATTGAAGGACTGCCGGCGGGGGGCTTTCTTCAACAGATTTTTGCGGCCGATGCTGGAACTGACCCCGAATTATACCAAACCGAAGAGGGTACATATTACGAATTTCGCATCGATAAGATCTCAACACGTGCGAAAAAACCCTTTGACTTGGTTCGAACCCAGGCACTTTCAGATTGGCGCGACGAACAAGTCAGCATGCGCTTAAAAGCGTTTGCCGCCGCGCTGGTCAAACGAGGAGAAAAAGGAGAGCGCATGTCGTCAATTGCAGCCTCGTTGGGTGTGCCTTTGGTCATCTCCGATCCGATGCCCCGCTACGGGAAGTCTCCTACATTTTCTGAAAAAACAGTAACCACAGCGTCGAATACAAAAAAGGGTAACTTCTTTTCGGGAACGGTCGCACTTGGTCAAGGCCTGGTCGTGGGGCAAGTGACAGTAATACTATTCCAGGACGAAGCCGCAGACGCACCGATGCGCGCGGCCTACACCCAGCAACTCTTGCAAAGTTTTGTGGGCGACGTTGTCGATCAGTTTGAAAGTGGTGTTCGTCAGGAAATTGGTGCAAGCATCGACGAGAAACGATTTCAAGCGTTTCACAACAACGAATGACGGATTTCTCGCCGCGTTTTGAACCGTTCAAGACCGCCTACGACTCCGGAACCCCGCAAATCATCGCACGTACGCTGGTCGCCGACCTCGACACGCCGGTATCCGCTTTCATGAAATTGGGAACGGAGACTCCGTACGCGTTTCTGCTTGAAAGTGTTCAAGGCGGTGAAACACGAGGGCGCTATTCTATCATCGGGTTGAAACCAGACATTATTTGGCGTTGCAACGGCGCCGTAGCCGAACTCAATGAGCAGGCCGACCAATTCCCTGAGAGGTTCACCATAGAGGATACGCCTCCCCTGGCGTCGTTGCGAAACCTGTTGACGCGCACGCGCCTGGATTTGCCTCAAGGGCTTCCGCCCATGGCCTCAGGCCTCTTTGGCTATCTTGGGCACGACATGGTGCGGCTGATGGAGCGCCTGCCTAAAGCAAAGCCCGATCCCTTGGGATTGCCTGACGCAATTCTGGTTCGCCCGACAATTGTCGCTATTTTTGATGCCGTTAAAGCAAGCATCACGATTGCGACACCGGTGTTTCCATCGTCCAAGCGGTTGGCGCGCGAGGCGTATGACCACGCATGTGAGCGATTGTCAGCTGTCGCAGTTGATTTCGCGCGTGCGCGGCCGCTCGATGAAGTGCACGACGCCGGGACGCAAGACTTTGGCCCGCCTCGATCTAATACTTCGAAGGCCGAATACCTGGAAATTGTTAGAAAGGCGAAGGAGTACATATACGCCGGTGATATCTTTCAAGTGGTTCCAAGCCAGAGGTTCCGGCGATCATTCAAACTTCCACCATTCCAGCTCTATCGCGCGCTTCGCCGGCTCAATCCTTCGCCTTTCCTGTATTACTTGAACTATCCTGGGTTTGCGGTTGTGGGGTCTAGTCCGGAAATATTGGTACGCACCCGGGACGGCACAGTTACGATCCGGCCCATCGCTGGCACAATCAAGCGCGGTGACACCCCAGCAGAGGACAAACTTCTGGCCGAGAAACTACTGGCGGACCCAAAAGAACGAGCAGAGCATTTGATGCTTCTCGATTTGGGCAGAAACGATGTCGGGCGTGTGACGTCGACTGGTTCCGTAATTGTGACGGAACAGTTTGTCATCGAAAAGTACAGCCACGTACAACATATCGTTTCCAATGTTGAAGGCCTTCTGCGCCCAGACAAGGATGTCTTGGATGCGTTGATCGCGGGGTTTCCCAATGGGACAACAAGTGGTGCGCCAAAAATCCGCGCACTTGAAATCGTAGACGAGCTGGAAAAAGAAAAGCGCGGCATCTATGGTGGCGCAGTTGGATATTTCTCCGCAAACGGTTCAATGGATACGTGCATCGCATTGAGAACAGCGATCGTAAAAGATGGAATGATGTACGTCCAGGCCGGCGGAGGCGTAGTGGCCGACAGCGATCCAGACGCCGAATTCATGGAAACTGTCCAAAAGTCCGCAGCGTTATTCCGGGCGGCAGAAGAGGCACAGCGGCCATTGGTTGACCGGATCAACACATAAAAAAGGGGCCACCGGAGTGGCCCCACTACGCAGCAATTCAAGCGTTACGCAGGCTGATAGCCGAGTACCGCCTTGACCTCCAGGAATTCCTTGAAGCCGTGCTCGCCCCACTCCCGGCCAGTTCCAGACTGTTTGTACCCTCCGAAAGGTGCATTGAAGTCCGCGCCTGCTCCATTCAAATGCACGTTCCCGGTACGTAGCCGTGAAGCCACTTTTCGAGCGTGTTCGATGCTTCCTGATTGTACGTATCCCGACAATCCGTAAGGCGTATCATTTGCCATGCGTATCGCTTCGTCCTCACTGTCATAGGGCAAAATCGTGAGCACTGGTCCAAAGATTTCCTCACGCGCAATCGTCATGTCATTGCGTACGTTGGCGAAAACCGTTGGACGGACATAGTAGCCGCGATTGAGACCTTCAGGACGGCCAAGTCCACCCGTCACAAGAGTGGCTCCCTCGTCAATGCCAGCTTTGATCAGACTCTGTATCTTGTTGAATTGCACTTCGCTGACGACTGGGCCAAGCTTGGTCGTCTCGGCAAACGGATCACCGACTTTGATCCCTTCCGCCGTAGCCTTTGCGATACCAGCCGCTTCATCATGCTTGCCGCGCGGGACAAACATTCTTGTCGGGGCGTTGCACGATTGCCCGGAGTTGGTAAAGCAATTGATGACACCTCCGACCACCGCCTTCTTGAGGTCCGCATCGTCCAAGACGATATTGGCGGACTTGCCGCCCAGTTCCTGGGTCACGCGTTTGACAGTGTCGGCCGACGCTTTTGCAACCGCAACGCCAGCTCGCGTAGAGCCAGTAAACGACATCATATCAATGTCAGGATGTGACGACATAGCACCACCAACCGTCGGACCGTCTCCATTCACCAGGTTAAACACACCAGCTGGCACGCCGGCTTCGTGCAGAACATCGGCAACAAGCATCGCGTTGAGCGGGGCGACTTCCGAAGGTTTCAAGACCATTGTGCAGCCAGCAGCCAATGCCGGTGCCACTTTGCACATGATCTGGTTTACGGGCCAATTCCACGGCGTGATGAGTCCACAAACACCAACGGCTTCATAAACAACGCCAGTGGTTCCCTGCACTCTCTCGAATTCAAAATCCTTGAGGATTTTCATTGTTTGCATCAAGTGTGCGACACCTGTTGCAGCTTGCGCGGCCTTGGACAAGGCCAGCGGAGCACCCATTTCCAGAGATATCGTTTCCACGAATTCGCCATATCGGCGTTGGTACACGTCGAGTACTTTTTGTAGAAGCGCCAAACGTTCGTCTCGGGTTGTGCGCGAATAATTTTCAAATGCGCGCTTTGCGGCCTTCACGGCCAAATCAACATCGGCTTTCGAACCGAGGCTGATCTGGCCAATGGGTTCCTCAGTCGCAGGATTGATTACGTCGAGGGATTTTGGGATGGCGGGATCGACCCACTTTCCGTCGATGTAAAACTTCAATCGCTTTTGCATGCTCTTCTCCTTTTGCAAATTATGAAGGTAAGATTTTACATTGCTAATCTTGGGCCCAGATAAAGGCTGCTGCAATCGCAGACACGAGAGTGACACCCGTGGCGCCAAACAACATCCAATTCGGATGGGGAATGATAGTCATGGTCCACAACGCCAGCCCGAAAAGAATGAAGGCTGTCAGCCAACCAGGCCAACTCGCCCGCCCAGCCACATTGATCGCCACCGCACTGCCGGAAAAAGTACCAAAACCCCAACCGATCAACACGGCTAGCTTTGCTTCAAACGGGATAGTCCGCATCAATTCCTTCAAAGCCTCAGGATCGTTCATGTCAATACCAGGGGGCGGTGGCCATATGAGATGCCCCGCTGACTCGGCAATGAAGACCGTAACAATGCCCGCAGTCACCCCGGCAATAACTCCCAGTAACCCTTTCAGCATCGGCGTACACCAAATATTTTTGGAAGAACCCAACTCTTCCCGCGTCGAGACTGGCCTGTCTAGCGGGATTTTCAAGAACAATTGCGAACCTAAGGCTTATCATCCCGTGTTGGTTGTGTTTATCTCACCCGAGAAATCCACCCCACCGGGCAAGAAAATATGATTTTGTTGATCGATAACTACGACAGCTTTACGTGGAACCTGGTTCACTATTTGGGCCAGCTCGGTGCCACGGTCGAAGTCTTTAGAAATGACGAAATTACGGTAGATCAAGCCATGTCCAAGAAGCCCAGGGCGGTGGTGCTTTCGCCGGGGCCATGTGATCCAGACAAGGCTGGAATTTGCATGGATCTGATCAGACGTGCCGGTGAAGCCATCCCGATCCTGGGAGTATGCCTGGGTCATCAATCTATAGGTCAAGTCTACGGCGGAAAGGTGATCCGTGCCAACGCACCTATGCATGGAAAGGTCAGCACAATCCGCAATACGGGTGTCGGAGTGTTTCGCAACCTTCCAGAGCGCTTTCAGGCTACACGATACCACTCACTTGTAGTAGATCGTTCAACCCTTCCCAATGAACTTACAATCACCGCTGAAACCGAAGATGGCGTCATCATGGGTGTCTCGCATCGCGAACACCCCGTTCATGGCGTCCAGTTTCATCCGGAAAGTATAGCCACTGAGCACGGCCATGCATTGTTGCGCAATTTTTTGGACCTGGCGCGCGCCGCATGAGCGCTCGGGAATTCAAGACCTACCTTACAAAAGCCGTATCTGGCAGCGTTCTGACACCTCAGGAGGCAATGGAGGCTTTTGACATCATTATGTCCGGTGGCACCAGTGATGCTCAGATTGCGTCGTTTGCCACTGCCCTCCATATGCGCGGCGAGACGATTGACGAGATTGCTGCCGCAGCAAAAATATTACGGGCACGGATGATTCCCGTTGAAGGCCACGCTGATGCGATCGACATGGTTGGCACCGGCGGTGATGGTTTGGGCACATTAAACATTTCGACATGTGCCGCAATTGTTGCTGCTGCATGTGGCGCAAGAATAGCAAAACACGGCAATCGGGCGCAATCCTCAAAGAGTGGTGCAGCCGACGTGCTGAGCGCGCTCGGTGTAAACCTGGACCTGACGCCGACACACATTGCAAGATGCATTGCGGAGGCTGGAATTGGATTCATGTTCGCGCCAGCTCACCATCAAGCTCTGAAACATGTTGCCTCTGCCCGACAACAACTGGGTTTTCGCACAATTTTCAACTTGCTTGGTCCTTTGTGCAACCCCGCCATGGTCAAACGACAGCTTCTTGGCGTGTTTGCCGAAAAGTGGCTTGAACCATTTGCCCAAGCTCTGCAGACACTGGGGTCAGAACGCGCCTGGGTAGTTCACAGCGCGGATGGATTAGACGAGCTAACCGTAACCGGACCAAGTTTTGTCGTCGAGCTCAATGGCACCTCTATCCGCCGTCTCACACTAAACCCGGCGGATGCGGGGTTGCCGTTACACAGCATGGAAAAATTGCTAGGGGGCAATGCCAAGCAAAATGCGGAGGCAATCCGGCAGTTACTTAACGGAGTGCATGGCGCCTACCGCGATATAGTCTGCTTAAACGCGGCCGCCGCCTTGGTCATTGCAGATAAAGCCATGTCATTGCGAGATGGCGTTGAGCGCGCACAGCGTGCAATCGACAGTGGCGCCGCTCAAGCGGCATTGGCCAAGTTGGTGCTCGTATCCAATACCGCGTCCAATGGAATATTGGGGAACATCGCCCGCTACAAAAGAGACGAGATTGCCGCCTCGCAAATTTTGGTACCTTTAGGCGAGCTGGAAAACCGCGCGAGAAACGCGCCGCCCGTCCGCCCGTTCGCGCAAAGCCTTCGGTCAAAAATTGAAAAGGGTCAATTCGCTTTGATTGCGGAAATCAAGAAAGCGAGCCCTTCCAAAGGTATCATCAGAGAGGATTTTGATCCACCGGCCTTGGCTCGTGCCTATGAAGCCGGAGGAGCCACGTGCTTGTCCGTGCTCACCGACGGCCCATCATTTCGGGGTAGCCAGGATTTTCTCGTAAAAGCACGGGAGGCCACAAACCTCCCGGTGCTTCGAAAAGACTTCATGTTTGATGTTTATCAGATTGTTGAGTCGCGTGCGATCGGAGCAGATTGTATTTTGCTCATCATGGCGGCATTGACGAATAAAGAGGCTCACTCCCTCAATGAGGCGGCGCAGAATTGGGGCATGGATGTGTTGGTTGAAGTGCACGACCGTGATGAATTGGAGCGCGCCCTGAGGCTAAAGCCAGCGCTCATCGGCATCAACAATCGAAACCTCAACACGTTTGAAGCATCACTGACCGTAACCGAAACTCTTGCTCCAGATGTTTCAGCCGGCATAGTTGTTGTGTCTGAAAGCGGCATTAACAGCTACGATGACCTACAGAGACTGTCGAATCTGGGCGTTCGGGCATTTCTGGTTGGAGAAAGTTTGATGAGGCAAGAGGATGTGTCAGGCGCGACCCGAACTCTCTTGGGTGGAAAGGCGTGACGAAACTCACTCACATCAACGAGAAAGGTCATGCACGCATGGTGGACGTGTCGTCGAAGGACGCGACCATCCGTACTGCGATGGCGGAAGCCATAGTACGAATGAAGCGGGAAACATTGGCACTTGTACTTGCAGGCTCCGTGCCAAAAGGTGACGTGCTTGCTGTCGCACGCGTTGCGGGAATTATGGCCGCAAAAAAGACATCAGAATTGATTCCACTATGTCATCCACTTCCAATTTCAGGAGTGACCATTGCCTGCGAACCCGATGAAACGGAATCCTTGATCAGAGTTTTGGCCAGCGTTACCGTGAGTGGAAAGACGGGAGTGGAGATGGAAGCTCTAACGGCTGCGGCTGTTGCAGCCCTCACCATCTACGACATGCTAAAGGCCGTCGAACGAGGCATTACCATAGATAGCATTCGCTTGCTGACAAAAGAGGGTGGAAAATCCGGAACCTTTCGCGCGGATAATGTAGATGGCGCTGCTACCCCGGCACGAGCAGTGCGCCGCATGAACGCGGCGTCGGGTGTACGTCGCGCTCGCGTGTTGAAGCCCGCCGAAGTATCGGTTGAACGAGGATCACGAAAACAGACCCCCGATCAGAATGCAAAACGTGAAGCCCTGCGCCGGTTCATGGCGAGCCGTGGGCTCACCGCCCATACGTGGGCGCGCGATGCAGGGGTTACAGTTGGAGTAATCTATTCATTCCTGCATGGCAGAACGCATTCTCTTTCAAAGACGGAAGAGCAAAAGCTGGCAGGTGCAGCCAAGGTAGATCCGGAAGACCTCTATCGCGGGTGACGAATGATCTCAGTGGGCGAAGCGCAGGCTCGAATTGTTGACGGGTTGATGCCATTGAAGGCCGAGCCAGTGCTGTTGGCCCATGCGCTGAACAGGGTACTCGCTGATGACATAATGTCCAAGACCACCCAACCGCCGTCTGACGTCAGTGCGATGGATGGATATGCGGTGCTGGCCGAAGATGTAGGCGCACTTCCAGCATCGCTCAAACTTATTGGCACTGTCGCCGCCGGGGCAATATTTCATGGCGAAGTCCGGAGTGGCGAAGCTGTCCGCATCTTCACCGGTGCGCCGGTGCCGAAAGGAGCGTCGACAATTGTCATCCAGGAAAGTACGACTCTCAACGGCAATACCGTCCTCATCGCGGGCGGCGTGAGCAGTGCTGCGGGCCGGCACATTCGCCGATCGGGGCTGGATTTCCGGAAGGGAGATTGTCTGCTGGCAAAGGGTCGAAAGCTGACCTCGCGCGACATCGCACTTGCTGCGGCAATGAACTACTCCAGCCTGCCGTGCACTCGACAGCCGCTCGTAGCGGTCCTAGCGACGGGTGACGAACTGGTTGCTCCCGGATCCGAGTTATCCGCGACAAATATAGTAGCATCGTCATCTGCCGGCATATCGGCTGATGTGACCGCCTGGGGTGGACGTGTCCGTGATCTTGGCATTGCCTGCGACGACAGCGGCGAAATCCAAAGTAAGGCTTCGATGGCAGAGGGGTGTGAAATCCTGATTACTTTAGGGGGGGCGTCTGTTGGCGACCACGATCTTGTGCAAAAATCTTTACAGCCAAAATTACAGGTAAATTTTTGGAAGATTTCGATGCGGCCAGGAAAACCACTGATCTTTGGCAAATTCGGGTCTATGCCATTCCTGGGATTGCCGGGAAATCCTGTGTCCGCCTTGGTGTGCGCTCTGCTGTATCTGAAACCCATGATTTTTCGACTGCTTGGCGCGAGCGAACTACCTTGGCGATTTGTCTCGGCCAAGCTCGCGATTTCACTGCCAGAAAATGACCAGCGCCAAGACTATGTGCGCTGTCATTTGCAGTACTCGCAGTCCGGCGAGGCAACGGCGCACCCCCTATCAGTTCAAGATTCAAGCATGTTGGGCGCGTTTTCTTCAGCCGATGGACTCATCGTTCGCCCACCCCTGGACCCCAGAAAATCAGCCAATGATCCCGTGCGCGTACTGGTTTTTGCGTCGTAGTCCCAAAAAATTAACCGTGTCGCCTGTGTATCTGTCATAAAAATTTGCTCCCACCGCCAATTTCCTTGTTGACAAACAACGGAACATCACTAGAACAAACGCTGATTGTTCGAACTCTGTTCTTAAATGGATCACTCAATGCTCACGCGCAAACAGTACGAATTGCTGATGTATATTCACGACAAACTTCGGGAAACCGGGGTCGCTCCTTCATTTGATGAAATGAAGGAGGCGTTGGATCTTCGCTCTAAGTCGGGCATTCACAGGCTTATCACGGCCCTGGAAGAACGGGGATTCCTGCGCCGGCTTGCTCATCGGGCGCGCGCGCTGGAAATCATAAAATTGCCCGAAAATTCAAACGCACCGGGACAACGGGCCAGAACTGTGACTGCGAAACGGCCCAATCTTGGTGTAGTCGATTCAGGCGGCGGAATTAGAGCCGCATCCAATCGGGGCGGCGCAGCGCTGCGCCCCTTGATTGAGGTTCCCGTTATGGGGCGGATTGCTGCCGGCACGCCAATCGAAGCCTTGCAGAACGTCACCGATAGTTTGCCCGTAGCTCAATCACTAATTTCCGCAGGCGAGCATTACGCTCTCGAAGTCAGCGGTGATTCCATGATCAACGCCGGGATATTGAACGGCGATACCGTGGTTATCCAAAGAAGTGACGATGCTCATTCGGGTGATATTGTCGTTGCGCTTGTTGATAGCACCGAGGCAACGCTGAAGCGCTTAAGGAAGCGCGGTTCTCAGATTGCGCTGGAAGCTGCAAATCCGTCGTTTGAAACCCGAATATTCAATTCGGATCGGATAAAGGTTCAAGGTCGGCTGGTCGGGCTGTTCCGCCGGTACTGAAAGAAGCCGGCGGCGTCAATCGCTGCGCATGTTTGCGTGGAGATTGTGGCGACCAGAAACGCTGACCGCGCTCGCGTGCGACAGTCGTCCAGTCTATGCCCATCCCGGTAAGGCGCACCGCCACTGCGCCTTCCGCATCAAGGAATGACCGGGTCACAGTGAGTGAGGCCGCATCGCATGCTGGGCGCCACCCACGGCCAAGATCGACCAGAACTGTAGCACTGGCACAATCTTCGACGGCTGACTCCCCAGTGCGTGATACAACAAGGGATCTATCGGTGCGGCCATTTATTTCAGCTACGCACCCATTGTGGTCGCATGTGAAGCCTTCGCTTCTGTCTTGGAGGGCAACACCCACATCACGAGAATCGCCGTCGGCGCGAAGCCACATCTCAGCATCGAATCGGCCTCGCCTTGAAGACTCCAGGCGAAGAAGTCCTTGCCGGTCGCGAACCGCAACATTGCCTCCATCTCCAGCGATGATGACATCTGGGGAGTTGGTAAGTTGAGTGGCAAATGCACCGGCAATCAACGGGACCAGACCAAGCCATCGCCATTGTGCCTGCCATATCGCCATCCACAGCCCCCCAGCTACAACCAGTAAAAGGGCCTCCACGGGAAATGCCTGTACGGCCTGTGTTGCACCGGGCCAGGACGCGACCCAATGTGCGCATGTCAGCATCCAACCAAGCCCCCACTCCATTGCCATTAACGGAAATTCCTCCAGGCCAAACGGCATCAAGAGAAGAGCAACGACCCCGGACGGCATGATGATAAAACTCACCATTGGCATGACCATCACATTCGCAATAACGCCATAGTCTGCAAACCTGTTAAAATGAAATGCCGCAAATGGCGCGGTTGCTATGCCGGCGATCACACTCGTCGCCGCCGTCGCAACAACCAGGTTCCAGAACCGCCGGAGCGGACCCGGCTGAAAGGCCGGTGAGATGTGGTTTGCACTCCACCACTCATATGCGGAAATCAAAGCTACAACGGCAGCAAATGACATCTGAAAACTTGGGTCCATCCAGGATTCTGGCGCGAGTACCAGCACCGCCAACGCAGCAATTGATACAGTGCGCATGCTCAAAGCAGTACGATCAAATATGATTGCTACAAAGGCAACCAGAACCATCGCGAAGGCCCGTTGTGTGGGCACAGATGCTCCACTCAGCAGCAAATACGCAAATGAAACGAGCAGCGCTCCAGCGGCGGCCCATTTTTTTACCGGATAGGCAAGCACAAGAGCGGGAACGAGAGCGAAGAGTATGCGTAGGGCGGCGAAAAATCCAAAACCCGCGAGCATCATGTGCAGCCCGGAAATTGACAAAAGGTGAGCAAGACTCGAGTCACGCATCGCCTCATTGTCCTCGTCGGAAATCAACCCACGCTCTCCAGTCAGAAACGCGGCCGCAATAGGTCCGGTTCGATCTGAGGTAACTCGTAGAATGCGCTCACTCACTGCATGGCGCGTCCGCTGAATCGCGCTGGAAATTCCAACCACAGTCGAGTCCGGCGCAGGTGGGGAGATGCGAGTGACCGGGTTCAATGTAAAGCCAATAGCGCCTATACCCTCAAACCACAGCTTCCGTCCGAAATCGAAGGAACCAGGTGCAACAGGCGCGGGAGGCGGGCGCAAAGTAGTTCGCACTCGAATCCAATCGCCTGGATTGAGCGGTGCTTTCTCCGTGCTGATCGAAAGCCGGATTCGCTTTGGAACCGTACGTTGTGGTGGCACAACCGAAGCGATGTCCAAAATGACTCGCGTCCTCCCCCGCGCAGACGGTTCGCGATCTGCGACACGTCCGGTGATAGTCACCAACCGCGTCTCCCGGGTGATCACCGGTGCGCCCACCACTTGCGCTCGAAGTACTGCCAGCGAAAACCCGCATGACAGGGCCGCTATGGCTCCCACCAGCAGCGTGGCGTGCGCCAAATTTGACGAACGCATCGCAATCCAAACCACAAGAAGGGTTGGGGCCCACCCTATCCACCAAAAAGAGGGCTCCTGCAGCAGAGAGAAATAAATGCCCACTCCACTTCCCACGAGCACCGGCACAAATAGAACCCGCCGGCCGGCATCGTTGCGCCAACCATCAACTGTCTGCGCTGGCAATCGGTGTAACCAAGCCAACGCTGCCGTTATGATCCCGCGAAAACGCCCACTAAAACGCTGATCAATGCTTTGATCGGATTCGCGCAATTTGTATTGCTCGCGTGTTGGATTGCTGGCATGTGAAAATGCATGCCACTCATTCAAATCAAAACAACTTAAGCGCACCAAACACCACATGAAAATTGTAACAAGATTTGCACCATCGCCGACAGGTTTCCTCCACATCGGGGGTGCGCGCACAGCTTTGTTCAACTGGCTCTTCGCGCGACACCACAGCGGAACCTTTCGCTTGCGAATAGAGGACACGGATCGGCAGCGCTCCTCAAACGACGCGATAGCTGCAATCATCGAAGGGCTGGAATGGCTGGGTCTCAACTGGGACGCCGAGACGGTCTATCAATTTGCGCGCGCCGAAAGGCATGCTGAAGTAGCCAGGCAACTTCTCGAGATGGGCAGGGCCTATCATTGTTATGCGTCACCCGAGGAGCTGGAAACAATGCGGGAAACTCAACGTGCGGCGGGAACGCCAATACGTTATGATGGCCGTTGGCGCGACCGTCCCGCTTCGGATCATCGCCCCAATGTTCCGCCCGTCATCCGCATCAAGGCCCCTCGCGCCGGAGACACAATCATCAGCGACAAGGTTCAGGGTGACGTGCGTTTCTCCAATGATGTGTTGGACGACTTCATACTTTTGCGTTCAGATGGAACGCCAACTTACATGCTTTCAGTTGTGGTGGACGACCAAGACATGGGTGTAACCCATGTCATTCGCGGCGACGATCACTTGACGAATGCAGCACGCCAACGCCAGATCATTGATGCCATGGGTTGGCCGGTTCCAGTCTATGCCCACCTGCCCCTGATGCATGGCGAAGACGGCCAGAAACTCTCAAAACGCCATGGTGCGCTGGGGATCCACGAATACAAAAGCCTGGGCTACTTGCCTGAGGCAATGCGCAATTACCTGCTGCGTTTGGGTTGGAGCCATGGTGATGATGAAACGATCTCCACCCCTCAAGCAATTGAGTGGTTCAATCTCGAGAGCATAGGACGCAGTCCTTCACGCGTTGATTTCAAGAAGCTCGGCAATCTGAATGGTCACTATATCCGGCAAGCATCAGATCAAGATTTGGCCAACTCAACTCTCCCCCTTCTGAAAGCTTTCGACCCGAAGGAATTCCCAAATCTACAGGTTCAACTGGTCGCTGCCATGCCTGGCCTAAAGGAGCGTGCAAAAACTCTGGTCGAACTAGCAGATGGCGCGCAGTTTCTCGTCGCCAAGCGTCCACTCGCTCTTGATGACAAAGCGCAGAAAATAATGACCGCCGAAGCGCGTACGCATCTCAAAAATTTGATCCCGGCGCTCCAACAGGTCAAATGGGTGCCCGAAGCCGTGGAAGCCGCAGTTCGCGGTTTTGTAGATATCAGCGGACTCAAGCTCGGAGTAGTTGCACAACCACTGCGTGTAGCGTTAACGGGCCGTAGCACTTCTCCAGGGATTTTCGAGGTTCTTCAGGTCCTAGGAAAGGAGGAATCCTTAGCTCGAATAGCAGACCAGGTCGTCATTTAGCGAAGAATACATGCGTACGGCGCTGGTGAATGAATCGTTATCGCTTCGTATACTCAATCGAATATATTGCAGTGCACAATGCAGCGGCTGACGAATCGGCTAGTGAAGTGCGTCCAAGGAGATCGCGATGTCAAAGACCCCTTTTGCTTCAAAGTTGACCGGAAAGGCGACGCTGGTACTGGGCAACAAGAGTATTGAGCTTCCAGTCATTCGAGGCTCAGTTGGCCCCGATGTAATCGACATTCGCAAACTCTATGCTGAAGGAAACGCCTTCACATATGACCCAGGATTTGTATCCACCGCGAGTTGCGAAAGCGCAATTACGTATGTCGATGGCGACGAAGGCGTGTTGCTCTATCGCGGATATCCCATTGAACAGCTTGCAGAACACAGTGACTTCATCGAAGTTTGTTACTTGTTGCTGCATGGTGAGCTTCCATCGGCAGACAAGCTCAAGTCTTTCCGCAGCCAGATCACGCGTCACACAATGGTGCACGAGCAGATTAGTCAGTTTTTCCGTGGCTTCCGGCGCGACGCTCACCCGATGGCAGTAATGTGCGGCGTAGTGGGTGCGCTCTCTGCGTTTTATCATGACTCGACGGACATCAACGATCCGCAACAACGAACAATCGCAAGCCACCGAATGATCGCAAAAATGCCGACCATTGCGGCGATGGCATACAAATACTCAGTAGGCCAGCCTTTCATCTATCCGAGAAATGAGCTGAACTACTCTGAAAACTTCCTTCGTATGTGCTTTGCCGTGCCCGCCGAAGACTACAAAGTAAACCCGGTACTCGCGCGCGCGCTTGATCGCATTTTCATCCTGCACGCCGACCACGAACAAAATGCTTCGACTTCAACTGTACGCCTTGCAGGCTCGTCAGGCGCGAACCCATTCGCATGCATCGCAGCGGGAATAGCCTGCCTCTGGGGGCCAGCACATGGAGGCGCCAACGAAGCGGCATTGAGAATGCTTGAGGAAATCGGTGATGTAAAACGCGTTCCTGAATATGTAGCGCGAGCCAAGGACAAGTCCTCTGGATTCCGCCTCATGGGCTTTGGGCATCGCGTCTACAAGAACTACGATCCGCGCGCCAAAGTGATGCAACAGACTTGTCATGAAGTACTTGACGAGCTTGGAATTCGAAATGACCCACTTCTCCAAGTTGCGATGGAGCTGGAACACGTGGCGCTCAATGATCAATACTTCATCGAAAAAAAGCTGTATCCCAACATAGACTTCTATGCTGGGATCACGCTTAAAGCGCTGGGTTTCCCGACATCGATGTTCACGGCCTTGTTTGCACTCGCACGAACCGTCGGCTGGATCGCACAATGGGCGGAAATGATTGAAGACCCGAGCCAAAAGATTGGCCGCCCACGGCAGCTGTACGTTGGAGCCCCTCACCGCGAATACATTGCTCTACACAAGCGTTGATGCTGAGCGGGCCGGATTATACCGGCCTTTCAGTGCGCTTTGGTTCGCGCAATAGTTTCAAGATAGTCCGGGCTGCACGAAGACTTGGAGTTTCATCTCCAAGACCGAGCGCTCTAATTGCTTGGGCTGAGGCGGTGACTTGCTCTACGCGCGCAGCATGATTTGTCAGAAGTTTGATGAGCTCCGACGACAGGTTGTCCGCACTACACTTTTCCTGCACAAATTCCGGAATTGCCTCTCTCTCTAAAATCAAATTCACCAATGTTATAAAGGGCACCTGGATGAATGGCCTTGCAATCGCAGCCGTCAAAGCACCAACACGATAGCCGATCACCATTGGTGTAGCGCTCATGGCAAGCTCAGTCGAAACGGTTCCCGACGCAGCCAGCGCCACATCCGCTGCGTCAAAGGCCCCGGATTTCTGCGCTGCATCTTCAACAACGATGACGCGTCTCCCCCACTCGGCAACGTGTGCTCGAACCCGGTCAGAAACCGTGGGTACAGTCGGCAGCACAATAGTCAACGCACCGACTGCAGCTTCGGTTTTCTCAATCGCGCTACGAAATACTTGCCACAGAAATCTGATTTCACTCGTACGACTACCTGGCAGAAGCAACAAAATACGCTCTCCATGCGCAAGGCCGTGCTGAGCACGAAACGCCGCTCCCTGCCCCATTGACGGCACGCGTTCCACAACGGGATGCCCAACAAACGACGCCTTAAGCCCAGCCTTCTCGAAGATGGGCACTTCAAAAGGTAACAGGCAAAGCACGTGGTCAAAGAATGTGGCCATCGCTTTGGCTCGGCCAGGTCGTGACGCCCAAACCTGAGGCGCCACGTAATCAATCAACCTCGTGTCCGGTGATATTCGCCGGATACGCTTGGCGACATGGTGGGTGAAGTCGGGGCTGTCGATCATAACAGCCACGTCCGGGCGCATAGCCTTGGCGAATGATGCGGCTTGTCGAATACGCCGCACTATGCGAGGAAAGCGCGGCAAGACCTCTCGCAATCCCATAACCGAAGTGTCGTTTAACGAAAAAAGACTCTGCAGTCCGGCACTGCGCATATGTGGACCGCCTACGCCAAAGATTTCAACTTCCCCACTCGAAGCAAACTGCAGCCCGCGGATGAGTTGACCACCAAGCGCATCGCCGGACGGTTCGCCGGCGACCAGCATAATTCTCGGGCGGTGAGTCTCAAGATCAACACTCATACGTTGGCCGAATCCGCATAGACAAAGACACCCATCTCGTCGGCGAGTGCGCCAACGCGTTCCGGATCGACAATAATGCTGCGGCCCGCTTCAACCAAAATGCCAACCAGACCAGCCTTCGCTGCGATTTGCACTGTGTCTTCTCCAATTGCCGGAGGGTCCATTGTGGGCAGCTGATTGGGCGACATGGCTTTTACCAGCATTGAGTTGGGCGGGATCGTAGCCGGCAAGGATTGCAGCATGGCATCAGTACCTGCTTTCCCTTCCCTGGCAATAATTTCGCCATTGGCATGCACGATCGCTTGACCCTGCCGCGAGGCTCCATGACTCTTTGCAGCTATGAGCGCATCCTGGAACATCGCCTGCTGCTCGGCGCTTGGATTTCGCCGTGTAAGGCAGCCATGGCGGGCTCCCAACTCTGGCGCCGCATCAAGGGGAGAAACAACGCGAAATCCGTAAGATTGTAAAGTCGACGCAATCGCGCGATGAATGCCATCATCGGTGCGCCGCAATACACCAAAATTCGTCGCCAAAAACAATATCGCCTGCCAGTCAGGCCGCAGTCGGATCTTCCCGTCCCGAGGGCGGGCAAACTTTCCAGCGAACACCACCTCTACGCAACCTGTTCCACGAAGTTCACGAATGCAAGCTCCCAGCTTGCTGAGTGCAATGCGCATATGACTCATTGAACTGGGAATTGTGCGCGCGAACTCGTCAACGGCAATCACATGGTAAGGGCGCGAATGAGCCTCACAGGCGCGCGCGATCTGTAACGGCAATTCTCCCGCACCCGCAATAATGCCAATTTTCGATTGTTGCGGGGTCACGCGGGCTCGGAACGGGTCTCACGATTTGGCATACACAACGGACGGCTTCCACCTGCGCGGACAAAGTTGACGATCTCCATCACTTCGCCGTTGTTGGCAAAGAGTTCGGCGACGTCGGCCAACCGCTCTTGAAACGTACCTTCCTGAGCAAACAATAGACGATACGCGTTTCTCAGCTCGTGAATTTGATCGCGGGTAAACCCCCGGCGCTTCAGGCCCACCAGATTCAGCCCCGCCAGATACGCCCGATTTCCCATGACAGAGCCATAGGGAATAAGATCCCCCTCCAATCCGGCCATGCCGCCTACAAAGGCGTGTCGCCCAATACGGCTAAACTGATGAACTGCAGCGCCGCCGCCCAACCAGACAAAGTCTTCCACCACCACGTGACCGCCAACCATCGCGTTATTTGCAAACACACAGTTGCTACCAACAACGCAATCGTGAGCAACGTGGCTGTCGGCCATGAACATACAATTGTCGCCGACGCGCGTGACGCCGCTGCCTTTTGCGGTGCCGGGATTCATCGTCACATGTTCACGAATTATATTGTTTTCACCGATGACCAACTCGGTTTCTTCCCCTTTGTAGGCCAAACTTTGAGGCGGTTGGCCTAATGAGGCAAATGGGAAAACGGTCGTACCGCGCCCGATGCGCGTATGTCCATCGACACAAACATGATTGATGAGGCGAACATTTTCGCTCAAAGTCACATTGGGCCCTACTACACAAAACGCGCCAATTTGAACGGTAGTGTGAATTTTTGCGCTGCGATCAATCACAGCTGAGGGATGAATATTAGACATCAACGTTTGCGGGCTTTCCAGATTTATCAACGATCATTGCACTGTATTCCGCTTCCGCGCAAAGAGTTCCATTTACAAATGCCTCTGCAGAAAAGCGCCACACCGGTTTTCTTGTACGAAGTATCTTTACGGGTAGCATGAGCACGTCACCAGGTACGACCGGGTGCCGAAATCGCGCTCGATCAATTGACATGAAATACACAAGCTTTTCCCCGGCGCGTACGCCCAAGGAATGCATGACCAGCGCACCTGATGTCTGCGCCATGGCCTCCACAATCAGGACGCCGGGCATGATCGGATGCCCAGGAAAGTGTCCGGAAAAAATAGGGTCGCTCATCGATACTGTTTTGACACCCGTGGCGCTTTCGTTGGGTACGATGTCGATCATGCGGTCAATCAAAAGCATTGGCGGACGATGCGGCAATAGCTCCATCAACCGCAGAACATCGGCACCTGCTAGGGTCTGACTAATCTTGGCTTCCGCTGCGCTCATTTTTACCTTGCTTCCCCTTCGCCAGACGCGACACGACGCCTACTTCACGTCGCCATTGCTCGATCGGTCGCGCGGGAAATCCACCATAGACCTTCCCGCCTTCAAGCGAGCGCGAAACACCAGACTTGGCAGCAACATACGCTCCTTGGCCAATGTTAACATGGTCTGCAACCCCGGTTTGACCGCCAATCACTACGAAATCCCCAATATCACAACTTCCGGAGATCCCCACTTGCGACACAATAATGCATCTGCGGCCGATCCGGGTGTTGTGTCCAATCTGAACTGAATTATCGATTTTCGTACCTTCACCAACAATCGTATCAGCAAGCGCGCCCCGGTCGATGGTCACGTTTGCGCCAATTTCTACGTCATCTTGGATGATTACACGGCCAAGCTGGGGAATCTTATAGTGACCCTCACTAGTGCCCACAAATCCAAAGCCATCCTGTCCAATTCGAGCACCTACATGCACAATGCAGCGGTCGCCAACCAGTGCATGGCTTATTGAAGCATGCGCGCCAATAGAGGTGCCACGTCCAATTCGCACCCCACGTCCGATGACAGCAGAGCTTCCAATGATGCTGCCCGATCCAATCTCTACGTTTTCACCAAGAAAGGCACCGGGTGCCACGATCGTGTCAGCCCCCACTCGGACTGAATCGGCGATGAGCCGCAGCGGTCCAAGGCCTGCGGGCCAGAAGCAGCCGGCTGTGGGGTAGAAGGCTGCTGCAAGCTTGGCAAAGGCTAGCGCCGGCTGACGGCAAACCAAAGCAACACAGCCCAGCGGAGCGAACCTGGCAAGTACTTCTGAAACAAAAACTGCTCCGGCGCGGGTTGTTCTCAACGCCGACTGGAATTTCACCCCGTCGCAATAGGACACTTGATTCCAATCAGCTCGATCCAGCGGCGCCACATCTTGCACCTCGCCCAGATTGGCGCCAGCCACCACCACCGCCCCAGTGAGGTTCTCGACCTGCGCTAGACTGAACGGACCGCGATTATCGTAGAATCTAGAATCTGCCATAGCCCACAATAGACGAAGGACCGGGTTTAGCTAAACCCGGTCCTTCGTAGCAACGTTACTGGCTCAAATTTTAGCCGCCTGGCTTGGCGGGAGCCGCACCAGGTTTGGTTGGAGCGGCGCCAGGTTTGGCTGGCTTTGCAGCAACCGGCGTAACCGTAACCTTTGGTAGCGACTTGTTAAGGCGATCAATCACCACATTCGTGATGTCCAATTCGGTTGCCCCCAACACCACGAGCCCGCGGTCGAGCAACAAGTTTGCCCGGCGCTCAGTCAACAATTTCTCAAGTATCGGGGCCAATGCACGTTCGATTTGTGTGCGGGCATTCGCCAATCCACCCTGTATCGATGCTTGCCGATCCTGGACTTTTTTCTGCAGTGCCTGACGCCGGTTCTCCAGCTCCTTCACTTTTGTTTGCCTTGCTTGTGGCGACAGAACATCGGCCTGAGCTTGCAGTGCCTGAATGTCCGCCTGTATTTTTTTGTTTTCCGGAGCGAAATCAGTCTCCATTTTCTTCGCCAAAGCCTCGACCTGCTTATACATGTCGACACCAACCGCAGACTTTCTCAATACCGTACCGCGATCGAGAAAAAGAATTGTTGCGGCAGGGGCGGGCTTGTTTGCCACAGCCGCCACCGGAGCGGCTGGCTTAGGCGGAACAGGCTGCGCCAAAGATGTACCAAAAGCGAATACAGATGCACTCACCGCGAATGCGGCCACGGCCCAACGGGCCTTTTTTGTAGTCATGACAATAATCTCCTGGAGCGGATTAAAATTTCGTTCCTGCGCTGAAGCGGAAGGATTCCGTTTGGTCATAGTCTTCTTGGTTCAAGATCTGGGAGAAATCAAGGCGTACTGGACCAAAAGGCGAATTCCA
>VFKO01000580.1 GCA_009885515.1 Rhodobiaceae bacterium
GCCCAGAACCCGCCAAAAATAAGGCGGACAACGGCGTGAGAGTTTGCCAACGCTTCCAGGGTCTCATCGTAGACACGGTCGTTGCAACTGAGTGCGGGCGCAACATCGACAAAGGCTACCAAGCACGAACGTGCCAACAGTGTCGGCAGCACGACATTGTAGGCGATGAAGGCCAGCAGAAGAATCTCGATTGGTGCCGGACCCGCGAAGGTGATGGCGACGCCGCCGACGTCAAGGGCCACGAGATGCAGCAGGGTCAACGTCACAAAAATCGCTGTCGCGGCTGCCAGCGGGTGCAGCTCAATCCAACCGATGACGCGGTCGAACGCGCCTTGCGTTGCGCCAGGGTCGCTTTCGGGCGCAGGCAGAGCCAAACGCACGGGCGCGGGCTGGGGCTGGGGCAGCGGCGCCTCTTCGTCGCGATCTGGTTCCTGTTCGGTCATCGTCCAAGTTCCGCGCGCGGTTGCTGGTTCGGGCGGTGAGCCCTTCCACCACGGCGCTGGCGGCACTTTCCCCTAGACGGTCGCCCAAGTCACGGCGGCAGGCAAAGTAAGGTTAGCGGAGCAAGTTGCGGATGCCGTCAGATTTTGGACTTTTGGGTTAATGCGCTTAGTATATGCACATGACTGCTGCACATCATTTGCGCCCTGTTCGCGCGAGGAAACGTTCCACCAACCTCTCCGTTGATGCCAGCCTTCTGGCACGGGCCAAAGCGCAGGGGTTGAACATATCATCGGTTCTGGAGGACAGCTTGCGGGCAACCATTCGCGCGGAAGAAGAACGGCGTTGGCTTGCCGAGAACAAAGACGCCATTGAGGCGTTGAACAAAGAATATCGTGAACATGGCCTTTGGAGCGAACGCCTGCGCCGCTTTTGATGAAACAATTCGACATCTTCCGGAATCCGGACACCGCATAAGCGCGCCGCAGACCGTACTTGGTCATACTGCAAAGCGATCTGCTCAGTGGCGTCGATACCATCGTTGTGGCGCCGCTTGCCTTGCCGGAACGCACAAATCCCATTTCGCGCCTGACACCAATTGTCGATGTGGCTGGTAGTAAGCACGTTATGTTAATCCACGATTTGGCCGCCATAGAACGCAGAGTCTTGAAGCGATCTGTCGGGGCTGCTGCTGCAATGCGCGACGAAATTCTGGCAGCACTTGATTTGGTATTTATTGGGTTTTAGGCTGACACTTCCGCCGATAGATTGCGCATCCTTGTACAGGTTTGGCATTGATCGGCAGGCTGCCAAGCTAAATCACTTTCTGTTATACGTGAAAAGCGTATAAGCGGACGATGCACACGATTATCGAGACACCACAATATCTGTCAGATGTTCGTTCGGCGAAGCCGACTCCTGAGGAGGCGGACGAGATCGTTTTGACTTTTATTTTCGCGATTTTCTGACGGCGTTACCAGCCGCTTATCGAGCAGGAGTAAAGAGTCATGGCAAAAGCAAAAAATAAGATGGTTGAGGGAGCGCGCCAGGCGTTGGCCATTGCGCGTGGTGGGAAAGTGAAGGGGTTTCGCGTACATGAGCCAAAGGATTTGGATGTGCGCGCGATCCGGGCGGCGACGAAGCTCTCGCAGGCGCAATTTGCCTCGCGTTTTGGCTTTAGCGTGCGGACACTGCAAGAGTGGGAACAACGCCGCGAAGTGGCAACGGGAGCCGCTCGAGCGCTGTTAAGGGTGATCGCGCATGACCCGGCAGCGGTCGAGCGCGCACTGGTTTCGTAGGAGTTTTTCAACTGCGCCTATGACCAGCGACTCCGCAAGGCGCGCGATTGATCTTCCTGGGAGCGCCGGCTTCCAGCCGGCCCTTTACCGAAGCGAACAAAGAGCCGGCAGGATGCCGGCGCTCCCAGGAACGCACGCCTGTGCCGGGCGTCAGTCAAAGCAGCCTTGGTCCAAGAAATTCACAGGTTTGCTTCAGCTGGCAAAGGATTGAGTTGGCACACCGCTGCTGGAAAAATCCCTCAGGATTTTCTTGCAATAAGCGACCTCCTTATTTCGACGTTTACTCTCTTGGTTTTTGTCGCATCCCTTATCTTTTTTTTCCAGTGTCGGCGCATGAATCTCAAGGCTCCAGCCCAGTCCACGGCACTCCCAGTTCCTGCAACGCCCACCTCATGAAACTGGAAAAAACCACAAGGATCCGCACCACGAAATCAGCGGTTGCTTCCACGGTTGTCTCGGCGGTGCCGTGCACTTCGAAATTGACCATCCGGCACGCTGAGCCCGGCACGATCACTCTGCATCACAGGCATCGGGGCCAAATATCAAATGGCCGCCTGCGCCAAAAGGCGAATGCCCTCTCTAGGTTAAGGCGGGAGTTACGTCCGTTGCGGCGAAGTCATTTCCGACAAATAACAATGGCGCATTCAACACAGTCGCCAACGCATACGAAAAGCAATCACCGAAGTTCAGAGATCCGCCGTGTCCCATGCCGCGCCCGTGCACAATTCGTGCGCGCAAAGCCACTCGTGCCTGGTTTTCGTCAACGGGCTCAAGCGTGATGCCAGCGTCAGTCAAAAACGCATCGAGATCGGGTATCACCTGTAAACGATCACCGCTCGCCCGGCCGGCCAATACCGATCCTACCTCAAGATAAGACGCAACCGACATGCGACGCAAACCGGCGGGCTCGGCTGTTATTCGCGCGGCCAGCACTGAGGCAGCAGCCTCGCCGCACAATATGGCGACAATCGCCGATGAATCGACGACGATCACTCTTCTTCGCCCCAGCCCGCATCCCATTCCTGACGTGTGACGGGACGCATATCGTAGCGTGCACGAAGTCGCGCCGCGTGCGCCAGAATGCGCGCGGACGAACCGCCATCAACCTGACGGACAATCCGCTCGCGATCCAGTCGCTCTGCCAGCGCACGGGTTACGGCGTCGTCCAGGGACTCGCCGGTAAGCTGCGTAAGTTCGCGGGCAAGCCTGTCGGCCTCCTGCGTGTTAACAC
>VFKO01000612.1 GCA_009885515.1 Rhodobiaceae bacterium
GCGAAGGGCCGACGCCGGCGCAGCGGGAGAGTGGGAACTTCGATCTGTTGTTCATCGGCACCGCATTTGATGGCCGCATTTTCAAAGCACGCGTCACCGGCGACCGCGACCCCGGCTATGGCTCGACCGCAAAGATGATCTCCGAAGCGGCGATCTGCTTGAGCGAGACGGCACGCGACATGGCTGGCGGAGGATTTTGGACACCGGCCTCGGCGATGGGGCAGCGGTTGATCGCGCGGCTGGTTGAGAATGCGGGGCTGACGTTTGCCATGGTGGAGTGAGGGTTCTGCGGCACATTGGGCGCCAAACAATCTCACGCGAAGGCGCGAACGCGCGAAGGCACGAAAAGAGACAAGGGCAATAGCGCCTGCACTGACTCTGGTTGTGTTGCCGCGACCCATATCCGGCAATTGGATCTGTGAATAAAGGTCGCGGTAGGGACGGTGATTACTCACCGCCCCCCGCACAGATCCGGACAGGCGGAATTCCCGCATCCGGCTCTTAAGGTGAGTGTGACGCGGAGCGTTACTTACCACTTCACGTATGCGGCCCTGCGCCTGTGACACGGCAACCCGGCTCTGTGTCCGGACCGTGCTTTGCAATTCCGCATTTCTCTCCTTCGCACCGCTTCCCTCCACGCGCTCCGCAGCGGATACGCCCGCCTTGTTCGCACGCTTCGCAGGTACTATCGGCACGTCCGACTTCTCCACACCTTGTCTCATCGGCTTTGGCTCATCACCTTCCCTTTGATGTCTCGATCTCAACAGACCGAGACAAGTATGGAGACCTCCCGGTTCCCGCGTAGAAAGCGTCGATACATGCCAGGGTCTTCGACGACGCCGGGTCGAGCTTGATCTGGCTATGATCGTTCAAGCTCGTGTTGCCTTCTGTCATGATAACAACATCGGCACCCGGGATTGGGTGCTTTCGCCGCTCAATGGCTGGCCTGCATCATCCCCTGTCAACGCTTCACCGGACGCCTCGCGGCGCCAAGCGCATGACTCGGGGTCAGTGTGGATAGCTCCTCCTTCACTGTAGCGGACTTGCACCGCC
>VFKO01000059.1 GCA_009885515.1 Rhodobiaceae bacterium
GAAATGCTGACGCGCACTCGCGCATGGCGGAAGAGCTACCTCACCATGGGTCGCGGCACGCTGGGCTTCGGGCTCTATCTCTTCCGCAGCCCGGCTTAGCCCGGTTCGAGCAACAAACGGATGTAATTCCGGTGGTGCATGATCTGGGCGGGAAGCGCTGGCACGAGGCGAGCATCCCTTCGGTGCTCAGGTTGCGCACTTCAGCGTCGAACAGCTGATCCTGATAGGTCACAGCCGCAGCAATGCAGCCGGGGTGCAAATCGTGCACTTTGTCCATGAGTTCCGCGAACAATTTCACGCCGATCAGGAAGCAATGAAGCGGGTCCTCATGCAGCTCTGCGGCGCGCGCAAAGATATGATCTATCTGGCGTTTGTTGTCTTCGAGATAGCGCTGCATGATCGCGCGCAAGGTCGTTCTTATCCTTGAAGTGATAGAGGAAGCCGCTTTTCGTGATGCCGACGCCGGCAATTAATTCTTCTATTGAAGTCGAGGCAAAACCCTTGCGCAGAACCATTTGTGCGGCCAGCTCAATCATGCGCTCCCGCGTCGAGGCGGGCCTTTTAACGGCGGCTTCGGTCATGCGCAGACTTTACCACAGGTACACATCGAGGTGTGAAGGGGCATGACTGCGACTACCGCAACTTCTTGGACTCGTTGATAAACGACTGAACCGCAAGGGAAAATGACTTTGTCGCCGGGAAGCACTATGAGTAGGCTATCGGGCGCGAGCAGCGACTAATATTTCTACGCGCCAGCAAACGCCGCGTGTTGAAACTGGCGTTGACGGCATTGGAGATACCAAAGTGACCAAATTCGACAAACGGGGCAACCCGGTTTCCTATCACTCGCAATCGGCTATCGAAGCGCTTGACCGGGCGTTCGACCTGCTGCACGCCTATCAGGCTGACCCGCTGGCCGAAGCCGATGCTATCATCGCGGAGCATCCGGATTTTGCGATGGCGCACGCGTTTCGTGCGGGAGCGCTGGCGACAGCCACCGACAAGGCCTTCGAACCTGAACTCATCAAGAGCGTCAGGGCTGCCGAAGCACTGGCATCGAAAGCCAATGATCGCGAGTGTCTGCACATTGGGGCGTGCAGCGCCTGGCTCGACGGGGACTGGAATCGTGCCACCGAATCCTGGGGCAGGGCGTCAATCGACTATCCGCACGATTTGTTGGCATTGCAGTACGCCCATGTCGGCGATTTCTTTCTGGGATACTCCCAAATGCTGCGTGACCGTGTCGCCCGGGTGCTGCCACACTGGGATCGAAGTATACCTGGCTATGGCTTCGTCCAGGGTATGTACGCGTTCGGCCTGGAGGAATCCGGTGACTACGCGCAAGCAGAAGAGCACGGGCGCGAAGCGGTGGCCTTGAACAAGCAGGACGCTTGGGCCGTGCATGCCGTGACCCATGTCATGGAGATGCAGGGACGTGCCGGGGAAGGCGCTGCCTATCTTGGCGCAAGTGCAGACGGCTGGGCGCCCAACAGCATGTTCGCGTTCCATCTGTGGTGGCACAAGGCGTTGTTTCACCTTGATGCGAATGATGCCGCTGCCGCACTCAAGCTCTACGACGAGAAAATCGCTGCAGGCGGATTTGGCCAGGCGCTGGAACTGCTCGACGGGTCGGCGCTCCTGTGGCGGCTTCAATTGCTGGGTCACAATGTGGGCGAGCGTTGGACAGACCTCGCGGACAAGTGGGAAACGCGCCTCAACGACGCGTACTACGCCTTCAACGACGTTCACGCGATGATGGCGTTCGTCGGGGCCGGGCGCGGTGCGTCACAGACGCATCAGATCGCCACGGCCAAGCGCGCGGCTGCAGGACAAGGCGTCAATTCCATGATGAGCCGGGAGATTGGTTTGCCGGCGTGCGAAGGCTTCGCGGCATTCGGGCGCGGGGAATACGCCAAGGCGATCGATCTCCTAAGCCCAATGCGCGGCAAAGCGAACCGCTTCGGCGGTAGCCACGCGCAGCGCGATATGTTCTCGTGGACGTTGACGGAGTCAGCGATCCGGCTGGGCGACCGGGCGCTTGCCGGTGCCTTCGTCGCCGAGCGGCTGTCGTGGAAGCCTGAAAGCCCGGTCAATCGCGCGTGGGGCTTGCGGGCGGCGCAACTCAAAGGAAGAGCGAGACATGTCAAAGACACTGCGTGAGCGCCGGGAAGCGGTAGTGCGCGAACACATGGCGTCGGAGAACCGGCACGATTTCGACGCCACAATCGCGACGTTTGCACATCCGCACTACGAATTGGTTCCAACCGGCAGTGTGTTCGACGGCGAAGTCGAGGTACGCAACTACTTCAAGCTCTCACGCGCCGCATTTCCCGATCAACGCAACGAATTGCGCACCTTGTACCACGCGGACAATGCTGTGATCGTCGAAATGGACCTGCTCGGCACGCATTTGGGTGAGCTGCGCGGGACGAAACCCACCGGCAAAACCTTTCGCTGTCCAATGACCGCCTTCTTCATCTTCGAAGACGACAGAATCATTTGTGAACGCGTATATTGGGACCAGCTCACGATCATGAAGCAATTGGGGTTGGATTGAACTGGTGTCCAGGCGGCGCAAGCGATCAGTCGAAGCAACGATGACGGTCGATGAATTCGACCTGCGCTGGACCTTGCGCAGTGAACCCCGCTGGACGGTCGAAGGCGGTTATCAAGGGATGACATTCTCCGTCCAAATGGCCGACAGCGCCCTGCGTGAACTGGTTCTCGAACTTCCATTTCCCGGCGAGACCCCCACCGGCTACGTCAAAAGTTTTGAACGGCCGGACATTTTGCCGGCCACACTGGAAGCTGCCATCCGCCAGGCACTGGAAGCAGGCTGGAAACCCCGCTCACGCGGAAGATCATTTCATTTCAAGGTATCGGATGACGGGCAATGAATTTCTAAAAGCTTAAAAAATGCGCGTTAACGACTTCGATGCACCATATGTAACCCGGCATAGTGACGTTGCCCGGTCCATTTGCTAGTCTTGCCGGATGCAGCGGGACCAAACCATAGAACTGCTTCGCCAACATCAGGTGGATTTGCACCGTTTGGGCGTCCAGCACCTTTTTCTGTTTGGTTCGGTGGCACGAGACCAGGCTGATGAACACAGCGATGTCGATCTGCTGGTCGAGTCGCTCAATGATCGCTTTTCCCTGTTCGATCTGATGCGGGTGCAGGATGAATGCGCACGACTGCTGGGGCGTCGCGCGGAATTGCACGACTACAGAGGCTTGGCCCGGGCGCCTATGTTCCGGGCGCGCGTTGCCGCCGATTTGATCAATGTCTTCTGAACGGCCGGCGTGAGGACGGTCCTCATCTCCCCGGCGCATCCTTGAATCCGCAGTCAAGGCCGCACGAAAGGCGTGCGCTCGTTTAAATTCAGATACACTTGAATCGTATCTAACGAACGAAGAGCGTCAGGAACCCGATGAGCGCTTACTGTTACGCTTTGGCGAAGCATTAAAAGCGCTTGACCCGGAACTGCTGAAGGCGATTGATCCAGCTGTAGAATGGGACAAGCCGATCAGATTCAGGGATTTGGCCGCGCACTGGTATGAAGAAGGCTTGGATCATCAATTGATCTGGAATGTGTTGAAGCATGACTTGCCACCACTCATTGCGGTACTCGAGCGCCATCTTCTTCAAATGAAAACATGATGTGACGCGTGCTTGCCCAGGTAGCGTTTCTGAATGCAATACCATAGGAATCCGCAATGACACTCGAAGACGCCTCGTTCATCAGTCAAATCGTTGCAGCGTTTACTGTCATCGCCTCCCTCGTCTTTGTCGGGATACAGCTGCGTCAAAACACCAAGTCCGTGCGCTCGGCGACGTCGGTCGCGCATTCCGAATTGATCATTCAATTGGGTAGTTTCGCTTTTGGGAGTGACGACGGCGCGCGTATCTGGAGGCTGGGCCTTCAAGGGCTCGATCATCTGACCGATAACGAGCGCGTGCGGTTTACAGCGTTCATCAGCACCCTGATGCGCTTTTTCGAAGCAACACGCGTCCAATGGTTGAACGGTCAACTCGACAAGGCGCATTGGCACAGTACCGAACACCAGGCCATGGGACTGGCTTCCCAACCCGGCATCACGCAATGGTGGGAAGTGCGCTCGCACTGGCATTCTGACGAGTTTCGAAGCTGGTTCTCATCGCTAAAGGGCATCTCTGGCGACTACCGGTTCTACATTCCGACCGGGCAGAGTTGAAATTGTGCCGACACTGGACGGTTAGACTATGACTCTGGTGGCGGTGCAGCGTGGCTGTGTCTGGCGACTGTGCTGAGCGTTTCGCGCGCAACCGCGAATTCGCAATGCTGTTGGGGCCACGTTGCATTATTTCGTTGCTGCAAGTTGGTTTCGGATTCTCTAGGTTGCCAGACGCAACTCTGGTTCGGACCGGCACCGCTCATGACCACCAAATTCGACAAATCGAAACTCCCCTCACGCCATGTGACCGAAGGTCCCGCGCGGGCACCCCATCGCTCGTATTATTACGCGATGGGGCTGACCGCCGAAGACATCGCCAAGCCCTTCGTAGGCGTGGTGTCGTGTTGGAACGAGGCTGCGCCCTGCAACATCGCCTTGATGCGCCAGGCGCAATCGGTGAAGGCGGGCGTGAAGGAGGCGGGTGGCACACCGCGCGAGTTTTGCACCATCACAGTCACCGACGGCATCGCAATGGGCCATCAGGGGATGAAATCTTCGCTCGTCAGCCGCGAAGTGATCGCCGACTCAGTCGAGCTCACCGTGCGCGGCCATTGCTACGACGCGATCGTGGGCGTTGCCGGATGCGACAAGTCGCTACCCGGTTTGATGATGGCGATGGTGCGCCTCAACGTGCCGTCGGTATTCATGTATGGCGGCTCGATTCTTCCCGGCAAGTTCAAAGGTAAAGACGTAACCGTAGTCGATATTTTCGAAGGCGTGGGTCAACACGCGGCAGGCAAGATGTCAGCCGAGGATTTGTTCGACCTGGAAATTCACGCCTGCCCTGGTGCCGGTGCCTGCGGTGGCCAATTTACAGCCAACACCATGGCCTGCGTCTCGGAAGCAATCGGCTTGGCACTGCCATATTCCGCGGGGCCGCCGGCCGAATATCAGTCACGCGATTCCTACGGCACCGCCAGCGGCAAAGCGGTGATGGAACTGGTGGCGCGCAACATTCGCCCGCGAGATATCGTGACGCGCAAGTCGCTGGAGAATGCTGCCGTCGTGGTGGCCGCGACCGGCGGCTCGACGAACGCAGCTTTGCATTTGCCCGCGATCGCGCATGAGTGCGGCATCGATTTCGACCTGTTCGCGGTGGCGGAAATATTCAAAAAAACGCCCTATCTCGCCGACCTGAAACCCGGCGGCCAGTTTGTGGCCAAGGACATGTATGAGGCCGGCGGCGTACCGATGCTGCTGAAAACGCTGCTTGATGGCGGATTTTTGCATGGCGACTGCATGACGGTGACGGGCAAGACGCTGGCCGAAAATCTGCGCGAGGTGAAGTTCGATCCGGCGCAACAGGTCATGCGGCCAGTCGGCAATCCCTTGTCGCCAACCGGCGGCGTCGTTGGCCTGCGTGGCTCGCTCGCCCCAGACGGCGCAATTGTGAAAGTCGCGGGCATGAGCAATCTCAAATTTCGCGGACCGGCGCGCTGCTTCGATTGCGAGGAGGACGCGTTCGCCGCCGTGCAGGAGCGGCGCATCACGCGTGGCGATGTCATCGTCATCCGCTATGAGGGTCCGAAGGGCGGACCCGGCATGCGCGAAATGCTGTCGACGACGGCGGCGATTTACGGCCAGGGCGAAAGCGAGCACTTCGCGCTGATCACCGACGGCAGGTTTTCGGGCGCCACGCGCGGCATGTGCATCGGCCATGTGGGGCCGGAGGCCGCACTCGGCGGACCGATCGGGCTTTTGCGTGACGGAGACATGATCGCGATCGACGCGGAGAAGGGCACGCTCGATGTCGAACTATCGGTTGACGAACTGGCGCGGCGCAAGGCGGCCTGGACGCCGCGCACGACGATCTATACCTCGGGCGTGCTGCACAAATACGCGCAAGGCGTGGGCCCCGCGCATGCAGGCGCGGTGACGCATCCGGGGGCTAAGGGCGAGGGGCACGTTTACGCGGATATTTAATGGGGGCCGCGGAAGTGATTCGGCTTGGCTGGAAGCATTACGGCACAGCCCCCCATCGTCTGCAGCCGCAAGTGGCTGCGCAGCACTTGCTGCAGCAGGGGATGGGAGACACGCCGCCCACACCACTCTTGTCAAGTCGGTGGAACGTTATCAAAGATGTCGTTCAAACTGCCGATATCCGCCGGGGGTAAGGGCGTGCCCGCGAGGTACGCTTGGAACTCAGGTGAGTAGGCGTGACGGCGGCGCGGCCACCAACCGCTCTTCACGCCTTCGCTGTGGTAGAATGCGCGAAGCATGGTCTCCCATCCGATCCATTGTGTGGTGTCGAGTACGTGGGACTTCCGCTGGTACCAAGCGTTTTCACCCAGCTTGAAATACGAGAACAGAAAATAGTGGGCGATGATCCGCTGTTCCCGACTTGCCGATCCCCAATCTTGAAGCGCCTTCGAAAGCGCTTCGCCGAGGGCCGGCGACTCAATTGCCGGCACATTGATCGCGGCAATCGCTGCGGCGAGAGAATCGACAGCAACAACCCTCTGGGATCGCGTGTTCTGCCGGATTTGAAGCCCGACGAAAATAAGCGACGCCAACACCGCGATGGCCGCAACCACTTGGCTCAAATAGGACGCTTGCTCCAGCGACATGTCCGATTCCCTCCGAGGTAGACTGCGCACCAGCCTACGTGGGCAATCCGGCACAGTCGATACGGGCCGGTGTTTGCCGATCATCGTGATCTGACGCATCGCAAGCTCCAGCGCCGGGACAGCAAAAGTCGTGTGCGGTCTCTGACGCGCGCAGCGGGCGCAAATTGAACTTGACTTGTCGGGAGTATGTTCTATATACGTTCCAATATCCTGGCGACGGCTGCATTTTTGGCCGGAGTTCAGCTGCGACTTGATATTTGAATAAATTCTGGTGGCTGTGGCGGTTCATTTTCGCGGCAGAGCGATAGAGCACGCCCTGCCACTATCCCTGCATTTAGTGTGCACGCCCGTGCACGTGCATGTATCGTGCATGATCGAATTATAGGCAGAAATTGGCCTAAAACGGGCGGAAAAAGTTTAGTGTGCACAAGTGCAGCGAAAAACGCAAAATACACTCCCGTTCGATTTTCTGCCATTCCTATGGTTGCGAACCAAGCGGCGGCCACTATTCACAAACATTCTTAGACCTGCAGTTCACACCAGATCGGCACGTGATCGGAGGGTTTGTCCTGCGCGCGCATGTGTTTGTCGATGACGCAGGTCTTCAGGCGATCGGCGGCCTGTGGTGACAGCAGCAAATGATCGATGCGAATGCCGTAATCTTTTTGCCATGCGCCCGCCTGATAGTCCCAAAAGGTGTATTGGTGGGCCTTGGCGTTGCAGGCGCGGAAGGCGTCGGTAAGACCGAGATTCAGCAACTCACGCAATTTGCGGCGGGACTCGATTTTGAACAGCGCATCGTTCTCCCACACCGTGGCGTCCCAGACATCGTCAGTGGTCGGGATGACATTGTAATCGCCGGCGAGAACCAGCACCTCTTCGTGGGTGAGCAGCGTCTTGGTGTGGGCAATAAGGCGGTCCATCCATTTCAGCTTGTAGGGAAATTTCTGGCTGTCTGCAGGGTTGCCGTTGGGTGCATAGATCGAGGCGACGCGCACCGCACCATTCTTGGTCGAAATGACGCCCTCGATGTAGCGTGCCTGGTCGTCACTGTCGTCGCCTGGCAATCCGATGCGAACGTCTGTAATTTTGTTTTTCGAAAGCAGGGCCACGCCGTTGTAGGTTTTCTGGCCGGAAACGGCGCAATAATAGCCCAAAGACTCAAATTCGAGAGAGGGGAAAGACTTGCTCTCGCACTTGATTTCCTGGAGGCACGCGACATCGGGATTGGCTTGCTCAAACCAATTCAGGACATTCTGGAGCCGGGCTTTGACGGAATTGACGTTGAACGTAGCGATTTTCATACACAACTGTTTAGCGCAGACACTACCGCTAATGCCAGTGCATTAGACAGGAACGAAAATATGCCGTCAGAAATCGAGCCAATCTCAGTCTATGGGCCAATTCCGTCTGAATCGGTTCCCTGGGAGACTTGGGGCAAAGGTACGCGCTTCGGGAGCAGGTTCAAGCATCTCACGCTGGCCGCGGTCGGCGAGAACTATCACGTCGGCATGCAGATCGAGGAGCTGTCGCCCGGCATGCAGTCGTCGCCCGCGCATTACCACGTGCTCGAAGAGGAGCAGGTGTTGATCCTCGAAGGGCAGGTGACGCTGCGGCTTGGCGATGAAACCCATGAAATGAAAACGGGCGACTATGTGTGCTTTCCGGCCGGGCAAAAGGCGGGCCATTGCTTCGTCAATAACAGCCGTGCGATCTGCCGGTTCCTTATCATCGGTGAGAAAAACCCGAACGAGGTTTGCGTCTACACGGACTCGAGCAAAGTCATGGTGCGCTCGCTCGGGCGCGGCACGAACATCTTCGACAAGGCGGCAGCGAAGGATTACTGGGACGGTGAGAAGACGGGATGAGGGCTAGACCGAAAAGCTCGTCCCGCAACCGCAGGACGATTTCGCTTTCGGATTCTTGATTTCGAAATGAGAACCCATCAGGCCTTCGACGAAATCGACTTCCGAGCCGCCGATGAATCCGAGTGAGACCTGGTCGATCAAAACCCGGGCGCCATCTTGCTCGATAAGAATGTCGTCTTCAGTCAGGGTGTCGTCGAAGGTGAAATCATATTGATACCCCGAGCAGCCGCCGCCGTTGACGGCGATGCGAAACATCATGGCGGGCCCTTCGGCCGCGGTGAGTGTTGCAATGCGTCTAGCGGCACCAGGAGAAACGCTGACTGACGTCTGAACTAGATTTTCCATTGGAACGTTTGATTAACCTTTGAACCCTTACACAGGTGTATAGCACTCTATTTAGGTGCCCGGCACCGTCTGTCAAACCCCATAGCGAATTTTGTGGGATGGAGATGCTTCAATTTGAGCGGATTTCAGGCTTTTTCAAACCTCGCACCTTTTGCCTCGCGCGCGCAGACCAGCCGGGGACGGCAGTGGAGCGAGCCTGAAAGTGCGACGCGCACGCCTTATATGCGTGATCGCGACCGCATCATCCACTCCGGCGCCTTCAGACGGATGAAGCACAAGACTCAGGTTTTTGTGTATCACGAAGGCGACTATTACCGGACCCGTTTGACTCACTCGCTTGAAGTTGCCCAAATTGCACGCTCGATCTGCCGCGTGATGCGTTTGGATGAGGACCTGGCTGAGGCGTTGGCCTTGGCTCATGATCTCGGCCATGCACCGTTCGGGCATGCCGGTGAAGATGCACTGGCCTCAGCGATGCAGCCCTACGGCGGGTTCGATCACAACGCTCATTGTTTGAGGCTGGTGACCAAGCTCGAGGCCCGTTATGCGGAATTCGATGGCTTGAATCTATCTTGGGAAACGCTGGAAGGTATCGTAAAGCACAACGGCCCGTTGACCGGCGCCCAGTCGAAAGGGGAGCCGCTTGCCGAAGCGATAGTCGAGTTCAATCGCGAAGTGGATTTGCGCCTGGACAGTTTCGCCAGCATCGAAGCACAAGTCGCGGCACTTGCAGACGACATCGCCTACAACAATCACGATATAGACGATGGGTTGAGAGCAGGGCTGTTTACTGTTGAACAGTTGTTGGCGCTGCCCCTTGTCGGTCCGATGTTCAGTCAGATGATGGACCGGTATCCGTCGCTCGAACGGTCGCGGCTCATCCATGAAAGTGTGCGGCGATTGATCACAGCAATGATCGACGATGCGCTTCACGAGACGCAGCGCCGCATAAATCTTCTGAAGTTGCTGTCGGCAGACGATGTCCGGTTTTGCGGGCAGCCACTGGTCGGATTTTCAGATGAAATGCGCGCCAATGACCGTGCGCTGAAATCCTTTCTTTTCAAACACATGTACCGGCATTTTAAAGTGAACCGCGTTATGTCGAAAGCCAAGCGCGTGATCAGCGATCTCTTCGCTTTGTTTTTGAATGAACCAGAGGTGCTGCCAACGCCGTGGGCGCAACTTTGCGATGACAAAAAGACAATACGCACGGCACGTGTCGTATCCGACTATATCGCAGGCATGACAGATCGCTTTGCACTACAAGAGCACCGGCGCTTGTTTTCGATCGAGCTGGATGAGTGAAATATAAAAAGCGTTCAGAGTTTGATTATAAGTCGGTGTACTCTTTACAGGGCATGCTACGATTCGCGTTGTTTGTCTGAATTCGCGGCTTGAGGGGAATAAAGCTCATGGTCAATCCTGATCGCAATTTGTACGACCCGCCGTACGATGATGCGTTACTATACGACAACGAACTCGAACCGGAGCGTCCGCGCAGCCGTCCGTTGGTCGTGCTGTTGGGTTTTGTGGTCTTGGCGGCATTCTCTGGTGTCGTTTGGGTTGCCTACAATCAAGGTGTCCAGCAGGGCGCGCGTGGAGTAAATCCACCCGTACTGGCGGCGGACCCCGGCCCCACGCGCATCGAACCTGATCAGCTCGCATCAGTCCCGTCTAACAATCCGGCGCCAGAAAAAACCTATGAGCGTTTGTGGGCCAGCACCAACGAACAGCCGGGCCAGGAAAATGTTCTGCCCACGGCTGAGCAGCCAAGATCCATAGCGAGCACTCAAGATGTAATCAGCGGGACTGGGGATACCGCGGGCGCTCAGGGCGGCCCAGCCCACCAGCCGCCTCCCGTTGATCCGCGAATGGACGCAACCGTCGACACCGAAGGTGGCATTGTTTCGAATGCACGCCCAATTCCGAACGATGCACCAACCATGACGGCACCGAATTTGACGCGGCCGTCTCGCAATGGCGAGGACATCACCTCGTCGCTGCCGAACGCTGAGAGTGCATATATTGCCGAGGCCGAAGTAACACCACCCCGGCCGATCACTCCGGCACAGCAAAAGCCGACTGTAAGGCAAACACCTCCTTCGACAGGTGCAAAACTCGTCGCCCCCGCGAACATTTCACCGCGGTCGTCTGCCACACAAGCACCGCTGACTTTGCCTGGTGAGGCAGAGCAACCCAGCTCCGAGCTGCCGTCTGATCTTGCTCCGCCCGCAGCGGCTACCGGGGGAAATGTATCCATTCAACTGGGCTCTTTCCCAACTAGCCAATTGGCAGCCGCCGCGTGGTCAAAGGTCAAGAGCTCCAACCAAGAGATCCTAGGCGAATATTCGCCACAAATTGTGTCTGCCAAGATTGATGGAAAAGGGACCTGGTACCGGTTGCGTGTTGGTGGATTCTCAGGGAAATCGGCCGCAAAGGATGTCTGCGACCAGTTGCAGGCTGGTGGTCATGCTTGCATCATCGCAGGTAAGTGACCTAAGCGCCGGGGCGTAACGGCCCCTCGCCGTTTACATGCCTTGTGGGGAGAAACCCGTCCGATGCCGGTACGAGCCGTCATATTTGGTTGCGATGGCCACGAACTGACGACGGAAGAAGCGGCATTTTTCCGGGAGGTCAGGCCGTGGGGATTCATATTGTTTGGACGCAATTGCGGGTCTCCTGATCAAGTTCGCCAGCTAACCTCAGCGATGCGAGAATGTGCCGGCCGGGAAAATGCACCAATCCTGGTCGATCAAGAAGGCGGGCGTGTGCAGCGCCTGCGGGGACAAAATTGGAAGTCCAGACCGGCAGCGGCCTCGTTCGGTACTATCAGCCGCCAAAACCCACGCTCGGCCCGAGACTTGGCCTATGACAATGCGCGGGTTATGGCTGCCGAACTTTTTGACCTGGGTATCAACGTGGACTGTGTTCCTTGCGTGGATGTGCCGGTCGAAGGCGCCCACGGGATTATTGGTGATCGCGCCTTCGGAAATGATCCTTGGGTCGTCGCCTCGTTGGGACAAAGCGTAATCGACGGGATGTTGGATGGAGGTGTTCTGCCTGTGATCAAACACCTTCCTGGGCACGGGCGGGCGCGAGCCGACAGCCATCTCGAGCTGCCTGTCGTCGATACACCGCGCGATGAACTTGAGCGTACGGATTTTACACCATTCCGCGCCTTGGCGCGCGCGCCACTGGGAATGACGGCGCATGTGGTGTACAGCGACATCGATCCCGATGCCCCGGCAACGACAAGCAAGAAGGTGATCGACGAGATTGTACGTGGTTATATTGGCTTTGATGGTTTACTGATGACGGATGACCTGACAATGCGTGCACTCAAAGGCACCTACGCTGAGCGCGTCAAGGCTTCCATCGCAGCAGGATGTGACATGATCTTGCACTGCACGCGAAACATGGATGAAATGCGTGAGATCGCGGCCGCAACACCTGTGCTCAGCGGCAAGGCACAGGATCGCGCAGAACGCGCTTTAGCGGCGCTGATCCGGCCGAAACCTTTTGTCGTGGCGTCGGCGCAGGCGCGTGTTGACGCAGCATTGGCGGGATGACCGATGTCATTTGACCGCAAAGAAACTGCTCAATTGGCATCCGAATCCGGTGAGGCGCTCATTGTCGATGTCGACGGCTACGAAGGACCTCTCGACGTACTTTTGGCTTTGGCGCGCGTACAAAAAGTTGATTTGCGCAAGATATCGATTTTGGCGCTGGCCGAGCAGTATCTTGAGTTCATCCTTGCCGCACGAATTAAGCAGCTCGATTTGGCGGCTGACTATTTGGTGATGGCGTCGTGGCTTGCCTATCTGAAGTCGAAATTGCTTTTGCCGGAGCAAGAAAAAGACGGAGAGCCGTCGGCCGAAGAACTCGCCGAGCGCCTGTCGCTTCAATTGCAACGTCTGGAGGCCATCCGTATTGCGGCCACCCGGTTGATGGCGCGCGACAAGCTTGGCACTGAGGTATTCTGGCGCGGCGCGCCAGAGGGCGTGCGCGTCATCAAAACACCGCGCTACGCCGATACACTTCTGGATCTTCTTAAAGCCTATGCCGTGCAACGTACAAAAAAAATCGTGCACTCAAGTTATGAGATCCAAAAGCTGCAGATCTTTGCGATTGAAGACGCTCGCCACCGGCTGGAGCGCATGCTGGGCGTGATCGTTGATTGGTCGGTCATCGAAAGTCTGATGCCCGAGGAATTTACGCAAGGACGATCACGAAGGTCGGGCATTGCCAGCACTTTGTCCGCCACGCTGGAGATGGTCCGCGACGGACTGGTTGAATTGCGACAGATGGCTCCGTTTGCACCCGTATACGTCCGCAGGCGAGAACCCACACCCCAACAAGAGAGTGAGGCCGACACATGACGCCAGGACAGGTTCGTGCCATGAAACATGAAGAAAACGCGCACGATGAAGACGTCCCACAGGATCCGTCGCAAGCCAACATCACGAGGTTGTTTTCCGGTGACGCCATCCCTCTAGCGGCGGCGCATCTGCGCATGCTTGAGGCGGTGTTGTTTGCAGCGGCCGAGCCCCTCGATGAAAATTCAATCATCGAGCGTATGCCGCCGGACGCAGACGTTCCGCTTTTGCTGACCGAACTTGAGCATGTGTATTCAAGGCGCGGTGTTAATCTGGTCAAAGTTGCCGCCTGCTGGGTGTTTCGTACGGCGCCAGACCTGGCGCATCTCTTGAAGCGCAATGCTGTGGAGCAAAAGCGGCTCTCAAGGGCGGCAATGGAAACCCTGTCGATTGTGGCCTACCACCAACCTGTGACCCGGGCGGAAATAGAAGACATTCGCGGAGTCACCTTGAGTAAAGGTACACTCGATATTTTGCTTGAAATCGGCTGGATCAGAATGCGTGGGCGCAGGCGCGCGCCCGGCCGCCCAGTCACCTACGGAACCACCGATGAGTTCTTGATGCATTTCGGACTCGACAAAGTATCAGACCTGCCAGGGCTTGACGAATTGCGGGCGGCGGGCCTCCTGGAAGGCAAAATTCCGCCCAGCTTTATGGTTCCCTCGCCGGCCGACTCGTTGTCTATGGACGAAGATCCACTTGAAGACGGGGACGAAGGTGAGAGCTTCGAGCCGGATGCCACAGAGCCAAAGGATGCCACCTAAGAGGAATTTGGGGCAGTTTCCCGTGCCTGTTCACGATGTTGCAGCACACAATCTGTTTGATTGCGCCAGCGCGCGTCATTTGGGACAATCAGCAGATGGGCTTGGCGTGTGTTGGCTTAAAAGGAATTTTTGATATGGGCAGTTTTTCGATTTGGCATTGGCTTATCGTTGGCGTGGTTGTGATGCTGATGTTTGGCGGGCGCGGGCGGATCTCAGAACTTATGGGCGATGTCGCCAAGGGGATTAAGAGCTTCCGCAAGGGATTGGCGGACGAAGACAAAAACCTCGAGACTGAAACCAAAGACCAACCCAAAAAAAAGAACTAAGCCAGCAGCGCAATGTTTGACATTGGATGGAGCGAGCTTCTCGTTATTGCGATTGTAGCTTTGGTCGTCATTGGACCCAAGGACTTGCCGCATGCCTTTCGAACGGCCGGTCAGTGGATGGCCAAGGCGCGCGCCATGGCACGCGAGTTTCAAACGCACGTCGACGATCTCATGCGCGAATCGCAGGTTGATGATCTCAAGCGCGAGTTTAAAGATATGACGCGCGCGCCGGAACTGGATGGCCTCGAGGGTGAATTGATGACCGGCCACGTGCGAGACGCAACGCCCGCTCAAGAGTTGACGAAGGCCGACGCGCAAGCAGTACCGCCAATACCGCCCGCCGCATGAGTGCACCTCAGGCCACCAAAGACGATGACCACATCGAGGCCTCGCGCGCACCGTTGCTCGATCATTTGATTGAGTTGCGGCGTCGGCTGATTTGGTCATTACTGAGTTTCATCGCCGCGTTCGTATTGTGTTATTTTATCGCCGAAGACATATACGCATTTTTAACCCATCCCCTGGCCGACGCCCTTCAAGGTCAACCCGGGCGGCGCATGATCTACACCGCGCTCTATGAGACCTTTTTTACCTACCTCAAGGTTGCGGCTTTTGGCGCATTGTGCATTTCATTTCCGATCATCGCGGGCCAGCTTTGGATGTTTGTGGCTCCCGGGCTCTATCGCAACGAACGCAACGCCTTCCTTCCTTTTCTAATTGCAACGCCCATTCTGTTCTTTGCAGGAGCCGCATTGGTCTATTTCGGCCTGATGCCGATGGCGATCAGGTTTTTCCTGGGTTTTGAAACTCCTGGGGGTGAGGGGTCGCTCCCCATTCAGTTGGAAGCCAAAGTCTCGGACTATCTTGACCTCATCATGACGCTGATATTTGCATTTGGCATAAGCTTCCAATTGCCTGTACTACTGACACTTATGGGCAAAGTGGGACTTATTTCTTCCGAGTTTTTACGGCGGAACCGGCGCTATTCGATTGTGTTTGCATTTGTCGTGGCGGCAGTCCTCACCCCCCCCGACGTTTTAAGTCAAGTGGCTTTGGCCGTGCCGTTGATCATTCTCTACGAAGCATCCATCTGGAGCGTGCGGCTAATCGAAAAACGGCGCGATGCAGACGCAAAAAACGCGGAAAGTACCGTTTAGTCCTGTTGTGACCATGGCGCTGAGCGGCTAAGAACCGGCTTCCAACTCATTCAGGCACACAATGCACGACATCAGATTCATTCGCGAAAGCCCTCAGACATTCGATCAAGGTCTCGCCCACCGGGGATTGAAGGCATTGTCGAAAGATATACTCGATCTCGATCAAATTTGGCGCACAGCGACTTCCCGGCTGCAGGATATGCAATCAACCCGAAATGAGGCGTCCAAGAAAATTGGCCAGGCAAAGGCTCAAAAAAACGAGCCGGAAGCACAGCGCCTCATGGCCGATGTCGCGCGGTTGAAAGAGGAAATTCCCGCCACAGAGCTCCGAGTGCGTGAAACGGAAGAGGCGCTAAACGAACTGCTCGGCTCAATCCCAAACCTGCCTGCAACGGACGTACCCCAAGGGGCAGATGAGACGGCAAACAAGGAAATCCGGCGGACTGGGACTCCGCGCTCATTCAATTTTCCTGCCAAGCAGCATTTCGACCTTGGCGAAGCGTTGAAGCTCATGGACTTTGAAGCTGCAGCTAAAATGTCCGGCGCGAGGTTTGTTGTGCTGCGAGGCCAATTGGCAAGGCTCGAGCGCGCGCTGGCAAATTTCATGCTCGATTTGCACACGCAGACATTCGGTTATCAGGAAGTCGTGCCGCCTTATCTGGTGCGCGATCAGGCAATGTACGGCACCGCTCAACTTCCAAAATTCCGCGAAGAGCAGTTCGGTACAACCAACGGCTATTGGCTTATACCCACAGCTGAAGTTCCCTTGACGAACCAGATTCGCGAGCGGACTTTGGATGAGAGCACCCTGCCGCTGCGCTTTACGGCGTGGACTCCGTGTTTCCGTTCCGAGGCCGGTGCTGCCGGACGTGACACTCGCGGTATGATCCGATTGCATCAATTCTCGAAAGTGGAATTGGTGTCAATTACCACGCCGGACCAATCCGACTCCGAACATGAACGGATGACGTCGTGTGCGGAAGAAATTTTGAAGCTGTTGGGACTCGCGTTTCGCACAATTGTGCTATCGACTGGAGACATGGGTTTTGCTGCACGTCGAACCTACGACATTGAAGTTTGGTTGCCCGGACAGAGCGCCTATCGCGAAATTTCCAGCTGCTCGAATTGCGGTGACTTCCAGGCACGACGGATGAACGCGCGCTACAAACCGGCGGACGGCAAGGCCAACCGGTTTGTGCATACGCTCAATGGTTCAGGATTGGCAGTTGGGCGCACACTGGTTGCCGTGCTTGAGAATTATCAGCAGGCGGATGGCACTGTCGCCATTCCCGATGTACTCAAACCCTATATGGGTGGCCAGGATGTGATTGTTGCTCATGGCTCGTAAACGGGACGATCATAAATTGCCCTTGCGCATCTTGTTGTCCAACGACGACGGCATCAATGCGCCCGGCCTAAAGTCACTGGAAAAAATTGCGCACGAATTGTCGGACGATGTCTGGGTGGTGGCACCAGAAACCGAGGAAAGCGGCGCATCGCGCAAGCTGACGCTGCACCTGCCGTTGCGGCTGCGCGAAGTGAGCAAGCAGAAATTTGCCGTGCAAGGCACGCCAACTGATTGCGTTCTCATGGGTGTTAAGCACTTGCTTGTAGAACAGCCGCCAGACTTGGTGTTGTCGGGTGTTAATCGAGGCTCCAACATTGCTGACGATGTCACCTATTCGGGCACGATCGCGGCGGCCATGGAAGGGACAGTTCTGGGTATTCCCTCCATAGCGCTGAGCCAAGCATTCGGGTTCGAAGAAGGTAAGCATGTGCGCTGGTCGTGTTGTGAGTATTTTGGACCGCCCCTCATACGGCAGCTTTTGAACGTGGGTTGGCCTAAAGATGTGCTGATCAATATTAATTTCCCTGATCGGCTGCCTGACAAGGTTGAGCGGGTTGAAGTGACGGCGCAAGGGAAGCGTGATCAGTCCTTATCGAGCATCATCGAACGAACTGACTCTCGGGGGAATCCATACTATTGGCTTGGGTTTTCCCGGCTGATGAGTAATCCGCCAGAGGGCACGGATTTGCGCGCGATCTATGACGGTCGCATTTCAGTAACCCCTCTGCATTTAAATCTGACAGAAGAGCGGGCGCGTAAAGTGCTGGCAAAACACATGGATGGGCTGGCGCCGCAATTCGATTGACGCGTTCTTTTCAGACTACGGACAACTCATGATCGCTGACGTGCGAATGATCCAGCTTTTGATGGAACTCCGCCGCAATGGGGTGGGCGACACGGATGTGCTGTCGGCAATTGAGACGACGCCGCGCGAATTGTTTGTGCCCGAAGTCTTCAGCGCGCGTGCCTATGACAATACGGCGTTGCCCATCGATGCCGGCCAAACAATCAGTCAGCCTTTTATCGTCGCCTATATGACGGCGGCGCTTGAACTCTCGTCCGCCCTGCGCGTACTCGAGGTCGGTACGGGGTCGGGATATCAAACCGCTATCTTGGCAAAGCTCGCCAAGCGCATTTACACCATTGAGCGTCACGCCGGACTCGCCGCAAGTGCACAAGAGCGGCTCAAAAGATTGATGCATTTTAACGTCGATTTCCGCGTCAGCGACGGCGTGCGCGGCTGGCCGGGGCAAGCACCCTTTGACCGCATAATTGTGACGGCCGCAGCGCGCGAAAAACCGCCGCAGGAGCTATTAAATCAACTCAATCTTAAGGGGCACATGGTTATTCCTATAGATCATGGTGGCCAAGGGCAGGTGTTAGTTCGAGTAAAACGGACAGCACACGGTTTTCAAAGCACGGATCTGCTGCCCGTAAAATTCGTGCCTTTGTTGGAAGGCGTAGTGAAGGGTGATGGAGCGCAAGGATGATCCGCGCAATCGTCGCTCATACCGCACAACGGCAGGGCAAACGGCGCAGTCTCTTATTGCTGTGCTTCTGCTCAGTACCGCTAGTGGTTGCGCGACTTATGACTTTGACCGTTCGCGCCCTCCGGCCGCGAAGATAACAAGCCATGCGTCGCGGCCTGCGAACTATGTTGTCGAATCTGGCGACACGATCAGTTCGATTGCACGTGCTCATGGAATGTCTCGAGAAGCTCTCGTCGATGCCAACAACCTTTTTGACCCGGATAACTTGCGCCCCAGGCAACGGATATATGTGCCCTATGCCGGTGGGAAGCAGCGTGTGCCTGCACGCGTGACGCCGGTGCGCATGGCATATTTGGAACCGCCAAGGCCGATGCGCCGTTCACTGGTTGTTGAACGGGATTTGGACGAAGCAGCCGAAGGGTTGGACCCACGCATGGAAGGTGCGCGGTTCTATTCCTTTAACGGGCCACGCGCCAAACCAAAC